>CAYWDW010000158.1:0-9229 GCA_964457105.1 uncultured Heliobacteriaceae bacterium | reverse complement strand
CCTTTGTCCTGAAAGACTAAAAGCAGATGACAGATGGCAGATGGCAGATGGCAGCAAAACCCCTTCCGTTGTCATCTGCCATCTGCCATCTGCCATCTGCCATCTGCTCAATCAGGTCACGCTGCCGCCGTCCAGGGTGATTACTTCGCCGACCATGTAGCTGTTTTTGTCAGACACCATGAAGGCGGCGAATTCGGCCAGTTCTTCGGGATGGCCGCGACGGCCTTTGGCGCACCAGGCCCGGTGCAGTTCCAGGAATCTGTCCGGCAGCGCATCAGACAAATCAGTATCGAAAATGCCGGCGGCGATGGCGTTGACGGTGATGCCGAAAGACGCGGCTTCGCGTGACAGGCATTTGGTGAAGCCGATGATGGCGGCTTTTGAAGTGGCGTAATGAACGGCGGTCGGCAGCGCCCGCACGGCGCCAATGCTGCTCAGGTTCAGAATGTTGCCCGCGCGCTGCCGGATCATGTATTTGTAAACCGGCTTGGTGACGTTGAAGACGCCGTTGACGTTGGTGTCAATGACTTCATCCCACGCGCGTTCAGTCGTGGTGGCGAACATATCGCCGCGATTGATGGCGGCGTTGTTGACGAGGATGTCAATGCGTCCGAACTGCTCGTGAATCTGCCGCACCATTTTGTTGACTGCCGGACGGTCAGTGACTGAGACCTTGAAGGCCAGCGCGTGCTGACCAGAAGATTCAATCCGGTCCACGGTAGCCGCCGCGCGTTCATCGCTGACGTTGTAATTGAAGGCAATGTCGGCGCCCTCGCGCGCAAATACTTCACACAGCGCCCGGCCAATGCCACGCGAACCGCCGGTGATGATGACTTTCTTTCCTTGCAATAGACCCATAAAAACCGTCTGTCCTCAGAGCGCCTGCACCGGGGTGCTGATGTCCGCACTCGCCGCTTCCGCACTCCTGACCTCCACCTTTCGCATGATTTCGTTGACGATGCGCCGCGTTGCATCAGGCACCGAGATTTTCGCCGCCGCCAGGCGCATCGCGGCCATCTCTGCCGGATTGTGCAGCAACTGCCGGATGATCGGCACCACGTCCGTCGGTTTGTGCAGCAGCACGCCGGCGCGGTGGCGCGCAATCAGACGCGCGGTTTGTGATTCCTGCGGCATCGGCGGCGTGGTCGTGTCGGCAATGATCGGCAACCGCGCGGCCAGCGCTTCAAACGTCGTCAGCCCGCCAAGCTTCGAGACCATCACATCAGCCGCGCGCATCAATCGTTCCATCGCGTCAGTGTAACCGATCACGCTGATCGGAAAGTGCGCCCGCCGGGCCAGCGTTTCGACATCGCGCCGCAGTTCATCATTGCGCCCGGCCAGAAAGATCGCCTGCGTCTCAGGCAGCTCACGCCCCTGCTCAACCAGTTGCCCGAAGATGTGCGGAATGTTGCCGCCGCCAATCCAGCCCGCGTTGACGAAGACCGTGAATTTTTCAGGATCAAGCCCCAGTTCAGCGCGCGCCGCCGCCCGTTCCTCTTCGTTCTGATACTGAAACTTCGGGTGAATCGGAATGCCGCAAATGCGAATCCTGTCTGCCGACACGCCGTAATCAACCAACTGCTGCCGCGCTTCATCGGTCGCCACCAGATATAAACTGACATCCGCGCACGCCCAGCCGTGCCAGAAGCCGTAACACGGATCAGTCACGACCGTGACCAGCGGAATCCGGTCCAGCAGGCCGAGTTCGCGCAGCACCTGCGCCAGAAAATGCTGCGTCATCGGATGCACCGAGACGATCACCTGCGGGCAGTATTTCTCAAACAACTGCCGCAGGTAAGGCGCGGTCAGTCGAAAAAGCAGGCTGGACTCATTCGGGCGGAACCGCTCAATCGCCTGGTAGTAATACTTCATCAGCGGCTGGTGATAACGCAGCAGGTAGTTGTAAAGGTCGGTCAGCTTTCTGGCGAGGAAGTGCGACTCTTCGATGGCGCGGGCGATGTTGACCAGGCAGTCAGTTGCGCCGAAACGCTTCAACCCGTCGGCAATCGCTGCCGCCGCGCTGCTGTGGCCGCCGCCGGTGTCTGAAGTGATGATGAGGAACTTTTTGGTGGTTTCTTCAGGCATCGTGTCCGGGTGAATGTGGTCAGGCGCTGGCTTCAACCATCTGGCCGCTGAGTTCATCCTTGTGTGATTTCTTCAACTGACTTTCCAGCCGCTTGATCTGCACCAGATGTTTCGGATTGAAGGCGAGCGACGGGTAATAACAGTTCGATTCGTGTGTGCAGAAACAGCCGCTGCGGGCGTGCGCGCGCCGCTTAGCCATTTCAGGCGACTGCCACAGCGCCTGAAAGTTCCAGTCGTAATCGCGCAGGTTGGCGACCGGCGCGAGGTTTTCGCAGCTTGAGACGGTGCCTTCGTCATAAATCACGCCGCCCGTGTTGCCCGCGTGACAGGTCAACTGAGCTTTCTGCTGCTCTTCGGTGCGGGCGATGACTTCGTGCATGTGAATGTCAATCGCGGCCTTGAAAAATCCGTTCTTCCCGGCGTAATGATTTCTGATCAGGGCATTGCGCGAATCCTCAGCGATCAGCGCCGCGAGTTGGCGGTAGCGGTTGAGATCAATGTTGAGTTCTGCGGGTTGCGCGGCAGGCGGGCGAATGTAATTGACGTTGATCTTGTCGGGTTTGAGTTCGTAGCGCAGAAAGTCGTACCACTCAAAGATTCGCTCCTGGTTGGAATTCATAAAACAGGTGCAGGTCTGCACGTCGAGGCGCGGAATCTCCTGCTTGATCGCCTGAAGCTGACGCGCCGTGTCAATCGCCTTGTCCCAGCTTCCGGCCTTGCCGCGAATCTTTTCGTGCTCTTCCTTCAGCCCGTCAATGCCAAGCGCGACGGTGACGTTGAGGTTCGGACATTCATCCAGAATGCGCGTCACGTCCGGCATGATTCGTTGCTGAATGCCGCCGTTCGACATCAGGTAGACCGATTCAAGCTGGTTGTTTTCATAAAAGGCGCGGACGACTTCAGGCAGATCCTTGCGCGTGAACGGCTCGCCGCCCGCGATAATCAGCACCGGCAGCCTGCCGCCCAGCGTTTCGCTGATGCGGTGCAGGTTTTCGGTCGTCAACTGATTTTTCTTGCGCGATTTGTCGTTCAGTTCTTCGGTAAAGAAGCAATGCACGCAGCGCATGTCGCAGACTGACGTGATCAGAATATTCAAAACCACCGGCGACGTAACCCCGCCGGTCAGAATGCGCGCATAGCGCTTGAGTAATTCAAAACTGTAATCCATAAGAGTATCTCAACCGCGATCATCGAAAATTGCGTGGTGACAAGAAGCTGTAAATTAAGCTGTTTTTTCCCGGCAAAGTCAACTGAAGCGCAGGCGCTGGCCTGCCTGAAAACACCGATGCTCAAGCACCCGCTCGCGCGCCCTGACAAAGACTCTGAACTGCGGCACAAACTGCTGCGCTACTGCCGTCTGAAACCCGGTGAAATCTGGCGCGACAGTCAGTGTGGCCACCGCGTCGGCTGTCTTGACGCTGCCGCGCGCAACGAGGTTCTGACGCTGTGCGGTCGCCGCCGCGCGGCGCTGGCCGTTCACGATCTGCCTTATAACTTCATCGCCTTTGAGCGGCGCGGGACGGCTGACTTTATGGTCTGGTGCCGCCGGGTGATTGACCACACCGCCGTCGTGCTGAAAGCCGACAGCAGCCTTTACCTGTGGATCGGTGCCGATCAGACAGCCGGTTTTGCGCCGCTGCCGGAACTGATGTTGCTGATGCGGGAAACAAATTTCGCGTCGCGGAGTCTGATTACCATGCGCAATCAGCGCGGCTACGGCACGCCGCAGAACTGGATGTGCGTGCGCCAGGAACTGCTTTATTACACGCGGGGACGACCTGTGTTCAGGCCGCAATACACCGACATTCCCAAGGCGGTGAAGGGCTATTACAAGGAAGTTGACGGGCGGCGCACTGAAAACACCGCGCGCGGGCGTGGCGCGACGATTCGCGCCGGCAATGTCTGGTTCGACATTCAGCAGGTCTTTTACCGGATGGAGGAGAACGTCAACGGCTGTTACGCGCAGAAGCCGCTCAGGGCGATGACGCGCATTCTGGAGGCGAGTTCATCGCCGGGCGATCTGGTGCTGGATTTTTTTGCGCATTCGGGCGCGACGCTGCTCGCGGCTGAAATGTCGGACCGCTCTTGCTTCACGATGGACATTGATCCAATCTTTTGTGAGATCACAATCCGGCGGCTGGAACATTACCGCCGCACCGGGCGCACCGGCTGGCAGAACAGCAACCCCTTCGCTGACGAACTGGCCGGGCAATAGCAAAAAAAGCTGCACCATTATTCAGTGTTTTCATCTTTTTTCATCGAACTCAGCTACGGTTTTTTGAAATGGAGGGAAACTATGAACAGCTCTTTGCACAGGTCTTTCAACTGGCTGCGGCTCAGCCTGCTCGCTGTCAGCGTGCTGACCGTCAGCGGCGCGACGACTCTGATCGCCGCGTCGCAGGATAAGGTGATGCACGGGTACAAGGGCGTCAAACTGGGCATGAAACCTGAGGAGGTTGAGGCCGCGATTGGCAAACCGGACAACAAGAACGAAGGCAGTGAGGAATACAAACTCAGCGACGATGACACGATGACGATTTATTACGATGGTGGCACCGTCAAGACCATCTCGCTGCTGTTTACCGAAGCCAAAAACGCTCCGGCATGGACCGAAGTCGTGGGCAATGCCGAAGTCAAAACCAACGACAACGGTTCGAAGGTGGCGCGGGTCCAGAATGTCGAAGGCAAGTTCTGGGTTTCGATGTACCAGAACAAAAGCGGGACGATGATCACGATCACCATCAGCCGCATATAGACTGCGCCTCCGCTGAGGCGGCGAAATCAAAGTAATGAATGAACGAGCCTGGAAATGGACCGCTCTGCTCAGTGCCGGTGTAGCCGTGGCGCTGATTATGGCGCTGCTCACCGGCTGGCCGTTGTCTGGGCGCCTGTTCGGTCGCGGCGATGTCGTGAAAACGGCCAGCCTGACCCTGCTGCGGCTCGAACGCGACAGTCAGCTCATCACCACGCGCGCTTATGTGCAGGCAGTGGTCAGGCAGCGCAGCGAGGAATGGTACGGCAACGCTGAAGTCATTCGCATCGTGCCGGCGACGGTCAGTTATGCCGTCAGCCTGGCCGAAATTGATCGGCGGCAGATGAAATATGACGCGGCAAAGCGCGTGTTGTCGGTGCCGCTGCCGGAGGTCAGAGTGGTCGCCATTGACCCTGATCTGCCGCACGCTGAAATCATCCGCAGCCTGGACCTGCTGCGTTCGCAGGCCGGAGCCGGCAATCAGCTTGAGGAAGCCACCGAAAAAATGGTGCGCCCCGAACTCGAAAAGGTCGGCAACTCGCCCGCCGCCCTCAGAATCGCCAAAGAACAGGCCATCGCTTCGGTGCGCTCATTGCTGGAATCAGCCCTCGCCGCCACCGGCAATGCCATCGAAGTCAGGCCTTTTTTCGCCAGTGACGGCGCGCCTGCAATGTAAGCATACGCCACCACAACCAGGTTGAGGGTTTGGGGGGGCACGCCGCGGTGCGGGACCGGGAGCGGTATAGGCCAGGGGGTCAAGATAAGCGCTTAAGCCGAACCCGTCGCAAACCCTACCGGTTGCCGGCCGCGCGGGTTGTGGGGGGCACGCCGCGGTCCGGAACTGGGCGCGGTAGCGACCTGGTGGACTCGACCAGCGCTTCCGCCGACCAGGTCGCTACCGCTCCCTGTACCGGACCGCGCGCTTTCTGGTGGGCTGTAGGATGATGGCTTTGCGGTCTGTGCGTTTCGTCGTCGGACTGAGCCTGATTTCAGTAGCCGAACAACCGGTCAAGCGTGTCGGCCAGGCGATAACCAGCGAGCGCAAGGGCCGGTTCGGCAATCTGCCACGCGCTGTCCTGATAAGACGACGAGGGCATTTCCAGCCGCCTGAGCGAGGGCGGATAGAGTTTCGCCTTTGTCGTCTCAAAGCCTTCCATCACCCAGACGCTGAATTCACCAGATCGCAGCTTCGTTTCAAAATCAGCCCTGGCGTGCCGCGCCTGAATCTGTGCGGCCACACGCCCGATGTAATCAGCGTCGCTTTCATCAGCCTGCCTGGGCAGCACGCGACCGACAATCGAATCCCAGTATGAATGCAGATTGTACTGATAAGGCTTGTCGGGCCGCTTTTCTTCAAGCTTGAAAAGATTGCCGCCCTGATCGCCCTTTGGTTCTTCGGCAGTGACGCGGCCACTGCAATGCAGCGGCTGATGAACGTCGCCGGTGATGTGCATCACCCAGGCCAGTTCAATCGCGCGCTCTTCATCGGGACGTGCATCATCGCCGAGCAGCCAGCGCATCAGTTGCAAGCGTTCGATGGCGTTTTCAGCATCGGGTTTCAGATCGGGACGATTGTGCGGCCCGGCGGGCGTCTCTTCCCAGAAAAAGTCACAGTAATGCCAGGTCGGCTTGTGATATTTGGCGCGGCGTTCGGGGAAGGCGTCATCGCGCATGAAATCGGCCCAGGTGCTGGCGCCCATAAAAAATTCGCGGGCGCGAATCTCCGGCGGCAGCTTCTCATTCAGAAACAGGTGACGCAGGTCTGAATCGGCGGGCGCAGCGTTCAGAATAGTCACGACGCGGGCGCGCGTCTGCGGTTTCATATTGTCCCAGGCAATGCGGGCGACGGTTTTGTGACCGACGGCATCCCAGGCGTAAGCGGAGGGCGTGAGTGACAGGCTGATGACGATCAGCCAGAGCAGTTGTTTTTTCATACGATGTGTTCTGTCAGATAAGTTGAAGCGGCCTTACGGGGCCGGTGGTGGTGACAACAGCACAGCCTGAGAATCACAGGGCTGTTCACCCGCTGCCGCCTGTGCGCGCCGGTAAGTGCCGTTCGGCTGCAGCCAGCGCATTTTGACATTATCCTGCAGGCCGAGTTCCAGCACTTCGCGGCGCACGCGTTCCCTGATGCGTTCGTCTTCGAGCGGAAAGAGCACTTCGACGCGGCGATCAAGATTGCGATTCATCAGATCGGAACTGCCCAGATAAATTTCATCCTGCCCGCCGTTGATGAAACGATAGGCGCGTGAATGTTCCAGGAAGCGCCCGACAATGCTGCCAATGCGAATCGTTTCGCTGTGTCCCGGCAGCCCCGGACGCAGGCACGAAATGCCGCGCACGAGCAGGTCCATCGGCACTCCGGCGCGCGAGGCGGCGCACAATTCCTCAATCATCTGAGTGTCGGTCAGGCTGTTGAATTTGGCGACGATGCCGGCGGGACGCCCGGCCTGGTGGTGTTTCACCTCGCGGCGAATCAGCAGGTTCAGGCGCTCGCGCATATTGATCGGCGCCACGATCAGCTTGCGGTACTCGGCCTGCCGCGAATAGCCGGTCAGATAATTGAACAGCTCCGACACGTCGGCGCCAAAATCGGGGTGACAGGTAAAGAGTCCGAGATCAGTGTAAATGCGCGCCGTGACCGGATTGTAATTGCCCGTGCTGAGATGCACGTAACGCCGCAGCATGCCGCCTTCCTGCCGGACGACGAGCGCCACCTTCGCGTGCGTCTTGAGGCCCAGCACACCGTAAACCACGTGCGCCCCGGCCTTCTCCAGCCGCCTGGCCCAGATGATATTGTTCTCTTCGTCAAAACGCGCTTTCAGTTCGACGAGGACGGCGACCTGCTTGCCGTGTTCGGCGGCTTCAATCAGCGCTTCGACGACGGGCGAAGCCGAGCCGACGCGATACAGCGTCTGCTTGATGGCCAGCACGTTCGGATCACGCGCCGCCGCGCGCAGAAACTCAACCACCGGCGCGAACGATTCATAGGGATGATGCAGCAGGATGTCCTGATGGCGAATCGCGTCAAAAACCGATTCAGCATTGCGCAGCGCCGGCGGCGTGACCGGCGTAAAGGGCTTGTCCTTGAGTTCCGGCAGGTCGAGCTTATAGAGCGCCATCAGGTCTGGAATATTGAGCGGCCCGTCAATCGTGTAAACATCGGACTCTTCGAGTTCGAGCGAGCTGCGCATCAGCCTGACCATATACGCGCTCATGCCGGCAGTGACTTCAAGGCGCACGCCGAAGCCGAAGCGGCGCTGCCGGAGCTGCTGCTCGACGGTCTTGAGCAGGTCGCCCGCCTCGTCCTCCTCGATTTCGATGTCAGCATCGCGCGTGATGCGGAACGGCGAACATTCGAGTACGCGCATGCCTGGAAAGAGCGATTCAATATGCGCGGCCATCAGTTCTTCAAGCAGCGCGAAGCTGTAGCCTGCGCCGGTCGGAATCAGGCGCGGCACGTTCGGCGGCAATTTGACGCGCGCAAATTTCGGTTCGTCGTCTTCTTCAGGTTCAAGCGGCGCGACCAGCGTGCCGAGGTTGAGGCTGATATTTGAAATGTAGGGAAACGGATGGCTCGGATCAACCGATAGCGGAGTCAGCACCGGAAAGATACGATCATAAAAATAGTTGCGCAGTTCATCGCGCTGCTCCGGCGGCAGGTCGGCGTAAGGCACGATGCGCACGCCGGATTTTTCGAGGCCCGGCAGAATCTGTGTGCGCAGGCACTGCATCTGCGTGTCGAGCAGTGGCCGCAGCTTGTCGGCAATCTGGCGCAACTGACTGGCCGCGCTGAGTCCGTCGGGCGACAGGTGCAGCGGATTGGCTTCAAGCTGTTCCTGCAACCCCGACACGCGCACCATGAAAAATTCATCGAGGTTGGTCGAGAAGATCGAAAGAAACTTGAGCCGTTCAAGCAGCGGCTGCGTCGGATCAAGCGCCTCTTCCAGCACGCGCCGGTTGAATTCAATCCAGCTCAGTTCACGATTGAGCAGCGGACTTTCCGTCGCCGTCGCAGCCGGAATAATAATGAGTGTTTCTTTGTCTGTTGCCAGCTTTTCCATCACGCCAGTTTATCGGGAATCATCGCTGTGGCCTGTTCTGTCAGGGCTGTTGCCCGTTGCGGCGTTCAGCAAGGGTCATCACTGCCTCGGTCATTCGTTCAATTGCCGCTTCCATTCTGGACAGGCGCTGCTCATTGCGTTGTTCGATCTCCTGCATTCGCTGCCGGTGCTGCAGGTCCAGTTCGAGAAGCTGTTGGCGGAAACTTTCCTCACTTGTGACCATCCGCTGGCGGGAGTCTTCATCTCTTTCGACCATCTGCCGCTGAAATGCTCCATCTCTTTCGGCTATCTGCCGCTGAAATGCTTCATCTCTTTCGGCTATCTGCCG
>CAYWDW010000157.1:0-9280 GCA_964457105.1 uncultured Heliobacteriaceae bacterium | reverse complement strand
GCAGGCTGACCGGCAGCCTGAGCGGGTTGCGCGTCCGTGTCGAACCGGAATCGCCTCATCGAATCGCCGGGATCGGATTGAGGCTCGTCAAACCGCCTGCCGACGCCAAACCGGCGGCTAAACTGACTGACGAGCAGATGGCCGGTGAACTGGACGCTTTTGTCAGCAAACTCGCTGGCGCCGATGTCTTCTCCGGCGCGGTATTGCTGGCCAAAAACGGAAAGGTGATTTACAAGAAAGCGTTCGGAACGGCCAATAAAGATTTCAATGCGCCGAACCGCATTGATACCAAATTCAATCTCGGCTCGATGAACAAGATGTTCACGTCGGTCGCCATCGCGCAACTGGCCGAACGCGGCAAACTGTCGTTCGACGACCCGCTGGCCAAATTCCTGCCCGAATTCCCGAGCAAAGAGGCCGCCGAAAAGATCAGGATCAAGCACCTGCTCAGCCACACCTCCGGCCTCGGCAGTTATTTCAACAAGCAGTTCATGGAATCATCGCGCGCGCGTTTCCGCACGACCAGCGATTTTATGGAACTGGCCAAAGACGAGAAGTTGCAGTTCGAGCCGGGGACGAAATGGAGCTACAGCAATACCGGGATGCTCGTGCTCGGCGCGGTGATCGAAAAAGTCACGGGCCAGAGCTATTACGATTACATCCGCGAAAACATCTACAAGCCGGCGGGAATGATCAACAGCGATTGCTACGACCTTGATCGAGTCAATCCGAATCTGGCGGTCGGCTACGAAAAAGATTACACCGACGACGGCGTGCAGTTCAGAAATAACATCTTCTCGCACGTCATTCGCGGCGGCGCGGCGGGCGGCGGCTATTCGACGGTTGAAGACCTGATGCGGTTCGATGTCGCGCTCAGATCGAACAAACTGGTCGGAGCGGAATACGTCAAGCTGCTGCTTTCGGCAAAGCCTGAGTTGAAGTCTCCAGAGTACGGCTACGGTTTTCAGATTGACGGAGAGAATCAGATTGCCGGGCACGGCGGCGGCTTTGACGGCATCAGCTCGAACCTGGATATGTTTCTCAACAGCGGGTACACGGCGGTAGTGCTGTCGAATTATGGCGGCGCAAGCTTCCCGGTGTCGGAAAAGATGCGCGCGCTGGCGCTCGCGGCTCAGGAGACGCGCGCGGCTTCCCGTTAAATCCGCATTCAGGGTGGATCAATCAGGAGAGAACACGGAAAAGACGGAATGAACGGAACAGACGGAAACGCTCACCCAATCTTTTTTCCGTCTGTTCCGTTCATTCCGTCTGTTCCGTATTCTTTCTTCCCTCTGAAAGTTTGCGCGTCCGTTTCTGGGATCCGCGAATCCCGGAAGCGGACGCGATTTGCGGATAGAGTCTCGCCCTCGTTTGACCAACCTGATTAGTTTCATCGTTTAATTCATTAATCGAAGCGGCACGGCGTTTGGTTTCAATCGTTCAGGAGAAGTGTTCCGCTGGCGACCCCACGCTCGTTCGGGGCGTGAAACCGTTTCAAGGAGAGGCTTATGCAAACCCTCTGGCAGGACCTGCGCTACGGCGTGCGAATGCTGATGAAGCAGCCGGGCTTCACGTTGATTGCTGTCGTCACGCTGGCTTTGGGCATTGGCGCGAATACGGCGATCTTCTCGGTCGTCAATGCCGTGCTGCTCGATGCGCTGCCTTACCGGGAAGCTGACCGGCTGGTGATGGTGTGGGAGCGCAGTCAGCGGCGCGTTCAGAACGTCATCAACCTGGGCAATTTCTTTGACTGGCAGACGCAGACGAAGAGCTTTGAAGACATGGCGGCGTTCGCCGATTTCCGCACCAGTCTGACAGGCGACGGCGAACCGCTGGAAGTGCCCGCGCAAATCTGCACCGACAATCTGTTCAAGGTGCTGGGCGTGCAACCCGTGCTGGGCCGCGCGTTCACGCCCGATGACAGCAGGCCGGGGCAGGATAACGTCGTCGTGCTCAGCTACGGTCTCTGGCAGCGCCGCTTCGGTGGGGACCCGACGGTGATTGGGCGGAAAATCATGCTCAATAACGCGGAGAACATCGTCATCGGCGTGCTGCCGCCGGATTTCAAATGGCACATCGTCGGCAATTCGCTGACGAACAGGGCAGCCGAACTGTGGGCACCGTGGGCGATCACGGAACAGATGAAACGGCGGAGCGGACGTTTTGCCAGCGCGGTTGCGCGGCTTAAACCGGGCGTGAGCCTGACGGCGGCGCGCGCCGAGATGGATGCGTTGCAGCTTCGCCTGATCGAACAACACAAAGAATTCAACACCGGTTGGGGCATCACCCTGACGCCGCTGCGCGAACAGTTCGCGGGCGAGCTGCGCCCGGCGTTGCGCGTGCTCGCAGGCGCGGTCGGCTTTGTGTTGCTGATCGCCTGCGCCAACGTCGCCAGTCTGCTGCTGGCGCGCGCGGCGACGCGACAACGGGAGATTGCCGTGCGCACGGCGCTGGGGGCAGGCCGCTTCAGGATCGTGCGGCAATTGCTGACTGAGAGTTTGTTGCTGGCGGGCCTTGGCGGCGCGGTCGGATGGCTGCTGGCCTGGTGGGGCGTTAAGACGCTCGTCGGTCTGAGTCCGCCGGAGTTGGGCGTGTTGCAGGGCATCAGGCTCAGCGCGCCCGTGCTCGGCTTTACCTTCCTCGTCGCGACGCTGACCGGCATCTTGTTCGGCCTGGTGCCCGCACTGGAAGCGTCGAATATCAAACTCAGCGAGACGCTGAAGGAGGCGGGCCGGAGCCTGGGCGGCAATGCGCGCAGTCGGCGTTTGCGCGGCGCGCTGGTGGTTGCCGAAGTCGCGCTCGCGCTGGTGCTGCTGGTTGGCGCGGGCCTGCTTATTCGCAGCTTCCTGCGCCTGCAGGCCGCAGACACGGGCTTCAACCCGGAGAATGTGCTGACGCTGCGCGTCGCGTTGCCGGGCCGCCGTTACGACACCGACCCCAAACGCATCAACTTCTTCACCGCAGCCGTCGCCCGCATGCGGGCGCTGCCCGGCGTTGAATCCGCCGGGGCAATCAACTTCATGCCCTTCGCCGGGCCGGGCGCGGGCACGAGTTTTGAAATTGCGGGCAGGCCGCCTTCGTTGCCAGGGCAGCGGATGGTCACAGGCGTCTGCGTCGCCGATCAGCATTTCTTCCAGGCCATGCAGATTCAGCTCAGGCGCGGGCGGATGTTCACGGAACAGGAAGTCAGGGAAATGCGCCACGTCGTGATCGTCAACGAAGCGCTGGTCAGAAAGTATTTCCCCAACGAAGACGCCCTGGGCCGGCGCCTGACGATTGCGATGAAAAACGAGAACGTGCCGACTGAGATCATCGGCATCGTCGCCGACGCAAAGCATGCGCAGCTCGACCGGGAAGCCGAACCGATGTCGTACTGGCCCATCGCCGAATTGCCGTATAATACGATGACCTTCGTGTTGCGCACGCGGGGCGAATCGCTGAACGTGGCCGCCGCGGCGCGTCACGTGATCGGGCAGCTTGACCCGCAACAGCCGGTCGCCGACGTGCGCACGCTGGAAAGCCTGCTCGGCACATCCGTCGCGCGGCAGCGTTTCAATACCGTGCTGCTGGGCGTGTTCGCTGCGGTGGCGCTGTTGCTCGCGGGCGTCGGCATTTACGGCGTCATGTCGTACAACGTCACGCAGCGCACGCACGAGTTCGGCATCCGCTCGGCGCTCGGCGCGACGGCAGCGAATATTTCACGGCTGGTGCTGTGGCAGGGCATGAGGCTGGCGCTGGCGGGTGTGGTCCTGGGCGTGATTGCGGCGCTGGGTTTGACGCGGCTGCTGCGGGCGCTCGTGTTCGGCGTGGGCATTACCGATCCGCTGACCTTCAGCGCAGTGGCGGCGCTGCTCGCGGCTGTCGCGCTCGTGGCCTGCTGGATACCGGCGCGGCGCGCGACGAAGGTGGATCCGATGGCTGCTTTACGACACGAGTAAGCTATGGCGAATTGGAATCACATCGTGCGTCAGCGTCTGGCAGTGTTGCGCCTGCCGCCGGAGCGCGAAAGCGAAATCGTCGAGGAAGTCGCGCTGCATCTCGAAGCGATTTATGACGACGCGCGAACGCAAGGTTTGTCAGACACAGAAGCACATGCGCGCGATACAAAGTTATGACTGGCATCTGCTCGAATGCGGATTGGGCCGCGTCGAGCGGCTCTGGCAATCATCGGTTTACGTCACCGCGTGGCTGGAACGAAAGAGAGGAACGCTTATGGAATCGTTATTTCAAGACCTGCGCTTCGGCGTGCGCATGTTAGCCAAACAACCGGGCTTCACCGTTGTCGCCGTACTCACGCTCGCACTGGGCATCGGGGCGAACACGGCCATTTTCAGCGTTGTGAACGCTGTGTTGCTCAGGCCGCTGCCCTTTGCGGAGCCGGAGCGATTGGTTGCGGTGGGCGGCGCTCAGGCGAACGCTCCCGGCGTGAGAGGCTCAATTTCTTACCCCGACTTCCTCGACTGGCGGGAACGCAATCGGTCGCTGGCGAGCATGGCGATTTATCGAAACGCGACGATGACGATGACCGGAACGGACACGCCCGCCAACCTGAACGCGCAGATCGTTTCCGCCGAATTGTTCGACGTGTTGGGCGCAACGCCGCAACTGGGGCGCGTTTTCACGCGGGCGGAAGAGAAACCGGGCGGCGGCGCGGGCTATGTGGCGGTCATCAGTCACGCTTTGTGGCGAGAGCGATTCGGCGCCGACTCGCGCGTGGTTGGCCGCGTGATGACGCTCGACCGCAAACCCTATCAGATCGTCGGCGTCATGAAGCCGGGCTTTCAGTTTCCGATTCAGGCCGAGCCGGTCGAGGTCTGGGTGACGCCGGCGATTTTGCATGAATCAGCCGATGGCAAACGGCCCGTAGCCGAACGGCGCGGCTATCGCTCGCTCGAAGCGGTTGCCCGGTTGCGCGACGGCGTTTCGATCCAGCAGGCGCAGGCCGATCTGAGCGCGGTGGCCGCCGGGTTGGAGAAGGAATACCCGGATAACAACACCGGTTACGGCGCGATTCTGATTCCTCTGCATCGAGACTTGACGGGCGATTATCGCAAGGCCCTGCTCGTCGTATTCGCGGCGGTCGCCTGCGTGTTGCTGATCGCCTGCGCCAACCTGGCCAATCTGATGTTGGCGCGCGCGGCTTCGCGCGACAAAGAGCTGGCGGTGCGGGCCGCGCTCGGCGCCAGCCGCGCCCGCATCGTGCGCCAGTTGCTGACCGAAAGCGTGTTGCTGGCGTTGAGCGGCGGCTTGCTCGGTTTATTGCTGGCGCGATTTGGCATGGAAACTCTGTTGCGATTCCTGCCCGCCGATTTGCCGCGCCTCTCGGAAATCGCCGTCAATCGCTGGGCGCTCATTTTTACTTTCGTTGTTTCGGCGGTGACCGGCATTGTTTTCGGTCTCGCGCCCGCGCTGCAAGCCGCGAGGATTGATTTGAGCGAGGCGATGAAAGACGGCGCGCGTGGCGCGTCATCAGGCTACGGCAAGGCGCGGATGCGCGGCGCGCTGGTCGTCGCGGAAGTGGCGCTGGCGATGGTCCTGCTCATCTGCGCCAGCCTGCTGCTGCAAACTTTCAGGCAATTGCAGCGCGTCAATCTTGGCTTCGACGCGCGGAACGTGCTGACCGCGCAACTCGCGTTTTCTGAAACAGAGTACGCGACGCCGGAGCGGAAGATCGCTTTCACCGAGCGAGCGGTGGAACGCATCCGCGCGTTGCCGGGCGTCGTTTCGGCGAGTTCGATCCTGCCATTGCCGCTCAGCGGAGACAGCACGCAGGGCAGTTTCCAGTTTGAAGGCCGTCGCGCCGAGCGGGGCAACGAGCCGACAATGCAGATTCGTTGGATCGGCCCGGATTATTACGCGACGATGAAAATCGGCTTTGTGGCTGGGCGCGATTTCACGCCGCACGATAATTTGAACGCCCCGCCGGTCGCCATCGTTAACCAGACCTTCGTCAAAAAATACCTGCCCAATGAAGACCCGTTGGGCAAACGGTTGGAGCTTCCGTTCGGCGTGCGCGGCGATGAGACGACCGTGAACATCATCGGTGTCGCGCGGGACGTGACGCATCGCACGGAGCTGCGACAAGCGGCGGAGCCGGAGCTTTACCTGCCTTACGCACAACTGCCGTTTATAAACCTGACAAACCTGGTGATTCGCGCTGGCGATGGAGTGGCCGCCGCCAGTTTGGCCGGAGATGTGCGGCGCGCAGTGGCGGCGCTCGACCGCGAAACCGCGCTCAGCAACGTCAAGACGCTCGAACAACATCTCGGCGCCGCCGTCGCGCAACCGCGTTTCAGCGCGCTGCTGTTCGGTCTGTTCGCGTTGCTGGCGCTGGCGCTCGGCGCCGTCGGGCTGTACGGCGTGATGGCTTACAGCGTGAACGAGCGCGCGCGTGAGATCGGCATCCGGCTGGCGCTCGGCGCGCGAGCCAGTGACGCGCTGCGGCTGATTCTCGCCGAGGGACTGAAGCTGGCGTTGATTGGAGTCGCAATTGGATTGCTGGCGGCCTTCGCGCTGACGAGGTGGATGGAAACGATGTTGTTCGGCGTGCGCCCGGCTGATCCGTTGACGTTCGCCGTGATCGCGATGGTGTTGCTGCTCACGGCGCTCGTGGCCTGCTGGATACCGGCGCGGCGGGCGACGAAGGTGGATCCGATGATTGCGCTGCGCTGTCAGTAGATGTCAGATGTCAGATGTCAGATGTCAGGAGGAAACAGTGAGCTGGCGCTTCACTGCCATCTGTCATCTGCCATCTCTTCCAGGAGAATTTATGCAAACCCTTTTCCAGGACCTGCGCTATGGCATTCGTTTGTTGTTACAACAGCCCGGCTTCACGCTGATCGCTGTGTTGTCGCTCGCGCTCGGCATTGGCGCGAACACGGCGCTGTTCAGCGTCGTCAATGCGGTGTTGCTGCGTCCGCTGCCGTTTCCTGAACCGGATCGCCTGGCGATGATCTGGGAAGACGCAACGTTCATCGGCTTTCCGCAGGACACGCCCGCGCCGGGCAACTTTGCCGATTGGAAAGCGCAGACGCAGACGTTTGCCGATCTGGCGGCGTGCGGCAATCGCAGCTTCAATCTGACGGGCGATGGCGAGCCGGAAAAAATTCAGGCGGATGAAATCACCGCGAATTTCTTTCCACTGCTCGGCGTCAGGCCCGCGCTCGGTCGCAACTTCACGATTGAGGAAGATCAGCCCGGAGCCGGCAAAGTCGCCATCATCAGTCACAGTTTGTGGCAAACGCGCTATGGCGGCGAGGCGGGCATTCTCAATCGCAGCATTCTGCTCAACGACGAGAAATACACGGTGATCGGCGTGATGCCGGCGGACTTTCAATTCGGCGCGGACTACATTCGACTGTGGACGCCGATTGCGTTTTCGCCGCAGGAACTGGCCAATCACGGCGATCATTATTTGAATGTCATCGGGCGCTTGAAACCCGGCGTGACGCTGGCGCAGGCGAATGCTGACATCGGGGCCGTGATGAAACGCATCGGGGAAAAATTTCCGAATGAAGCGGGGCGGCTCGGCGCAAACGTCGTTTCGTTGCACGAACAAGTCGCGGGCAGGATGCGGCGGTCGTTGTGGCTGCTGCTCGGCGCGGTCGCGTTGGTGTTGTTGATTGCGTGCGCCAACATCGCGGGCCTGCTGCTCGCGCGCGCGGCGACGCGGCAACGCGAAATTGCGGTGCGCGCGGCATTGGGCGCAGGACGCGGGCGATTGCTGCGGCAATTGCTGACCGAAAGCCTCGTGCTGGCAGGCGTGGGCGGCGTGCTGGGCGCGCTGCTGGCGAGCTGGAGTTTCGCGTTGCTGAAGCAGCTTGTGCCGTCGGAGATGACGGCATCAGCACTGCCGAAAATGGATGTGCGCGTCTTCGCTTTTGCCCTGCTGGTGTCGTTGCTCGCAGGCCTCGTGTTCGGCCTCGCGCCGGCCCTGCAAGCGTCGAAGATTGATTTGACGGCGGCGCTGAAACAGGGCAGCGGGCGCAGCGGCTTTGGTTCGGGGCAACGGCGTTTGCGCAATGCGTTTGTGATTGGCGAAATCGCGCTGGCGCTGGTGCTGCTCGTCGGCGCGGGCCTGTTGATTCAAACGCTGGCGAAATTGCACGGGCAATACACCG
Organism: uncultured Heliobacteriaceae bacterium; assembly: GCA_964457105.1. Lineage (GTDB taxonomy): Bacteria > Acidobacteriota > Blastocatellia > RBC074 > RBC074 > DASRDU01. The sequence continues at coordinate 1,160 of CAYWDW010000157.1, read as the reverse complement.
ACTTGCGCGCAGAAAGCCTGTTGACGCTGCGCACGACGTTGCCCGAAAACAAATATCAGGAACATCGCAGGCGCGTTGCGTTCTACGATCAGGTGCTGGCGCGCGTGCAAGCCTTGCCCGGCGTCGCGGCAGCCGGTTATTCGACGACGATTCCGCTCGAATGGGCCGGCGGCGCAAACGGCCTCACGATTGAAGGGCGTCTGCCGGAACCGGGCAATGCCTGGAACGCAAATCATCGGCAAGTGAGCGCCGCGTATCTGCAAACGATGGGCATTGCGTTGCGCCGCGGGCGCTATTTTACGGAACAGGACGATGCGCAGGCGCAGCCCGTCGCCATCATCAACGAAACGATGGCGCGCCAATACTGGCCGCATGAAAACGCGATTGGCCAGCGCTTCAAAAACGGCCCGGCGAATTCGCAACATCCCTGGCTGACGATTGTCGGCGTCGTGGCGGATGTGCGGCAAATGGGCGTAGACCAGCCGACGAAAGCCGAAATGTATTTCCCGTATCGCCAGATCAGCTCGCACGCCTATTTTGCGTCGCGCGATCTGGTGATTCGCGCGAACGTCGAACCCGCGAGCCTCGTTGCGGCGGTGCGCGCTGCCGTTCACGCCGTTGATCCGAATCAGCCGGTCTCCAACATTCGCACGATGGACGCGGTGCTGGGCGAGCATACGAAGACGCAGCAAATGGGGATGCTGTTGTTGACGATGTTTGCGGCGCTGGCATTGTTGCTGGCGATGCTCGGCATTTACGGCGTGCTGTCGTATTTCGTCACGCAGCACACGCCGGAAATCGGCGTGCGGCTGGCATTGGGCGCGGACGGACGCAGCATTTTCGCGCTGGTGCTGAAGCGTGGCTTGACGCTGGCCCTGGTCGGCGTGGCGTTTGGACTGGTCGCGTCGTTCGCCTTGTCACGATTGTTGCGCAGTTTGTTGTTTGAGGTGAGCGCGGCAGACCCGTTGACTTATCTGGGCGTGGCGGCGTTGTTGCTGACGGTGGCCGTGCTGGCCTGTGCGTTGCCCGCACGACGGGCGATGAAGGTAGACCCGATGATTACGCTGCGCTGCGAGTAGATGGCAGATGACAGATGACAGATGACAGATGACAGGAGGAAACGGTGATCTGGTGCTTCACTGCCATCTGCCATCTGCCAT
>CAYWDW010000156.1:0-9287 GCA_964457105.1 uncultured Heliobacteriaceae bacterium | reverse complement strand
ATGAATTTGAAAAGAAGCTGGAGCTGCTGAATTCACTGCTGCGCGACCTGTTCCTGCTGGCCGCAGGCAGCACGCGCGAAGCCGTCGTCAACATTGATGTCCTTGACCGCCTCGAACCGCTTGCGCAGAAAGCCGGGCTGAAACGACTGATCGCCTGGGTTGAGAAATTCAACGAACTGCGCGCCAGTCTCAAAATCAACATCAATCGTCAGGTTGCCACCGAGGCGCTGCTGATGGAACTGAGCGGCACGAGCGCAGGCTGAACAACCAGCAGGCCCGAAGCTTTCCTTGACACCCCGCCCCGCCATCTCTATCCTTACCGTTTTGCGTCGGCAGTCTGGAAGCTGTCTGTGCCGGGCAGCAGCAATTACGGGATATGTTCGAAGCTTTATCTGACAAACTCAAAAAGGTCCTCAAGGATCTGCGCGGCGAAAGTCGTCTGACGCCAGAGCATCTTGATCTCGCCATGCGCGAGATTCGCATTGCGCTGCTTGAGGCCGACGTCAATTTCAAGGTCGTCAGGGATTTCATTGAGCGCGTCAAATCAAAAGCCGTCGGCCAGGAGGTACTCGACAAGCTGTCGCCGGGGCAGCAGGTGGTCTCAATTGTTCACGACGAAATGGTCGAGATGCTCGGCGGCACTTCGAGCCGTCTGCTCTTTACTTCAAAGCGACCCAACAGCGTGATGATTGTCGGCCTGCAGGGATCAGGCAAGACGACCTCGACCGGCAAGCTGTCACGGTGGCTCAAGAAAAATCAGGATCGCAATCCGGTGCTGCTGTCAGTTGACGTTTATCGTCCGGCGGCGCGCGATCAACTCGCGGTCATCGGCAAGCAGCTTGGCATTCCGGTTTTTCCCGGCGAGGGATTGAATGATCCGCTCGAACTGGTCAGGGCGGCGCGGTTGCATTGCGAGCAGGTCGGCTTTGACACGCTGCTGATTGACACCGCAGGCCGGTTGCACATTGACGACGCGCTGATGGATGAGTTGCAGCGCATCAAGGCCGAGATGCAGCCGACGGAAACACTGTTCGTCGCTGACGCGATGACCGGTCAGGACGCGGTCAGAAGCGCGCAGGAGTTTCACAATCGCGTCGGCATCACCGGCGTCATCCTGACCAAGATGGACGGCGATGCGCGCGGCGGCGCGGCGCTTTCGATCAAGGAAGTCATCGGGCAGCCGATCAAGTTTGTCGGCGTCGGCGAAAAATACTGGGAACCCGATTCGCTTGAGCCGTTCTATCCCGAACGCATTGTTTCCCGCATTCTCGGAATGGGCGACGTGCTGTCGCTGATTGAAAAGGTTCAGTCCGAAGTTGACGAAAAGAAGGCGCTTGAGCTGCAGGAGAAGATGGAGCGGAATCAGTTCACGCTCGAAGACTTCCGCGATCAGCTCGGACAGATGAAAAAGCTCGGTTCGCTCGACAGCATCCTGAACCTGCTGCCAGGCGATATGTTCAAGGGCATGCCGAAACTGACGCCGGACATGACGGCGAAGATGGAAACGGAGATGAAGCGCACCGAGGCGATAATCAATTCGATGACGCCGAAGGAGCGCGATGATCACAAGATCATCAATTCGTCGCGCAAGCAGCGCATCGCGCGCGGCAGCGGGACGACCGTCGCGCAGGTCAACGCCATGCTGAATCAGTACGTCGAAATGAAACGGATGATGCAGCAGATGATGGGCGGCGGAATGTTCGGCGGCGGCATGCTGGGCGGACTTGGTGGTAAAGTGGCGCGCCGCATCACGGGCATCGGCTCGCACAAAAAGAAAAAGAAGAAAAAGAGACGGTGAACCTGTGGTCAGCCGGGGCGGGTTTCAACTCACCCATTGCCCACTGACAACCTGCAACAGCTTCACCTATAATTCGCCCGCTTAATCAAACCGGAGGTACTTGTCTTGTTAGCAATCAGATTGACCAGAAAAGGGGCCAAGAAACAGCCCATCTATCGTGTAGTGGTGGCTGAGAAGGAAGCGAAGCGCGACGGGCGCTTCGTCGAAATCGTGGGCCACTATAATCCGTGCCGTCAGCCAGCCGAAGTCAGACTGGATCAGGAACGAATCAATTACTGGATTGCACGCGGAGCGCAACCGACTGAGACGGTGCGCAACCTGATTCGCAAATGCGGCGAGCAGCCTGAACAGGCTTAAGCCGCCAGGCAGGTCAGGTCGCGCAGGCGTTTTCCGGCTGTCTTTCCCACGTCGTGTTCCGGGTGTGCAAGAGTCCTGCGGCCAGCGAACGTGGCGGCGGGCTGGCGAGCGCATAACTGACTGGAGGTGGGAGCATGAAAGAACTCGTTGAATTGATCGCCAGGGCGCTGGTGGATAATCCTGACGAAGTGAAAGTGCGAGAGCTTGAAGGTGATCAGACAACCGTTCTGGAGTTGCGTGTTGCTGATGGCGACCTCGGCAAAGTGATTGGCAAGCAGGGCCGGACGGCCAGGGCGATTCGCACCATTCTCAGCGCATCCGGGATGAAGCTCAAGAAACGCTTCGTGCTTGAGATTCTCGAATGAATGAACCGACTGAGGCGGATGTTCAGACCCGACCGCCCGCAGAAGAACTGATTGCCATTGCCTGCATCGCCCGCCCGCAGGGGGTGCGCGGCGAAGTCATTGCTGATCTGCTGACTGATTTTCCCGAACGATTTGCCGAGCCTGGAACAGTCAGGGCCGTCAGGCCGAACGGAGAAATATGCGCGCTGAAACTGGAACGGAGCCGGTTGCACAAGGGCCGCATCGTGTTGAAATTTGCGGGTTACGAAACCGTCGAGCGCGCCGATGAATTGCGCGAGACGCGCATTGTGATTGAGCGCAGCCGCCTGGTGAAGCTGCCGGAAGACAACTGGTACGAATTTGAACTGGTGGATTGCGAAGTGGTGACGGCAGCGGGCGAAACGCTCGGACGAGTCAGCAGCGTTGACAATTTTGGCGCAGCGCCGCTGCTGAACGTGCAGGGAGCGGAGCGCGAATACCTGATTCCGCTGGCGCTCGATATTTGCAAAGAGATTGACACGGCCCGCCAGCGGATTGTGATTGATCCGCCGGAAGGGTTGCTGGATCTGTGAAAAAAGAACGGCCATGCGTTTTGACCTGCTGACCATCTTCCCGGAACTTTTCACCGGGCCATTCGATTTCGGAATGGTGCAGCGCGCGCGGCAGCAGGGCGTCATTGAAATCGCCGTTCACGATCTGCGTTCTTTTACAACCGACAAGCATCAGATGACGGATGATCGTCCGTTCGGCGGCGGCGATGGCATGGTCTTCAAGCCGGAACCGATCTTCAGCGCCGTCGAAGCATTGCGCGCCGCTGACGAAAACAGCGCGACAGGCGGGCGCACGGCGGTTGTGCTGCTTTCGCCGCAGGGCCGGTTGTTCCGGCAGGCTGAAGCCGAACGCCTGGCGCACGAATGCAGGCGAATGATTCTGATCTGCGGGCGTTATGAAGGCGTTGATGAGCGCGTCGTCGAGCATTTGATCACCGACGAAATTTCAATCGGTGATTACGTGCTGACGGGTGGCGAAATTCCCGCGATGGTGCTGGTGGATGCGGTGACGCGACTGCTGCCCGGCGTGCTGGGCAGCGAAACTTCAGCCGCGCACGATTCGTTCTCTGACGGATTGCTTGATTGTCCGCACTACACGCGCCCGGCGGACTTTCGGGGAATGAAAGTGCCCGAGGTGCTGCTGAGCGGTCATCACGCTGAAATTGCAAAGTGGCGCCGCCGAATGGCGCTCAAAAAAACTCTGAAGGTGCGGCCTGATCTGCTTGAACAGGTCGTGCTGACCGAAGATGAAAGGCGCTGGCTTGAAGCGCAACGCGCCGGGAAAACTGATAACCAAATTTACTGAGGTGTCATTATGAATGCACTGGACAGCATTGAGAAAGCTTCACTGAAAACCAATATCCCTGACTTTATTCCTGGCGATACGGTTCGCGTGCACGTGCGCATCAAGGAAGGCGAGAACAAGGAACGCCTGCAGGCGTATGAAGGTGTGGTGATTGCCCGCAAGGGTAACGGCATCCGCGAAACCGTGACCGTGCGCAAGACTTCGTTCGGCGTTGGCGTCGAGCGCATCTTCCCGCTGCACGCCACGATCATTGACCACATTGATGTCATCAAACGCGGTCGCGTGCGTCGCGCCAAGCTGTATTACCTGCGCGAGCTGCGCGGCAAGGCGGCCCGCATCCGCGAACGCGACACCCGCGTTCACACCGCGAAAAGCTAAACCGGCTGCGCTTTGAAGGCAGGCGCTCAGCGCGCTCCTGCATCAGATCCCTGCGCACCTGAGCTGCTCAATTCCGGCTCAGGTGCGTTGCTGCTTTTATCCGGCTTCTTTTCTTCATTCTGCTGTCTCTGCCATGATTCAGCGGCCACCAGGACAGAAGGAAATCTGCGGGGATGCTTTCGAGCAGCAGGCCTGGCAGGCGGGTGCCTGTCTGGTCGCGGGAGTGGATGAAGTCGGGCGCGGCGCGCTGGCCGGCCCGGTCGTCGCGGCGGCAGTGATTCTTGATCCACGACGGATTCCTGACGGGCTTGATGATTCCAAGAAACTGACCCGGCAGCAGCGCGAACGACTTGATGCGGCGATTCGCGCGTCGGCTCTGGCGTGGGCCGTAGCCCGCATTGAAGCGGCAGAGATTGATCGCATCAATATTCTGGCTGCGACAAAGCAGGCGATGCGAGACGCGGTTCTGGCGCTGACGCCGACGGCAGATTACCTGCTGATTGACGCTTTAATGCTGAAGGAAATCGCCCTGCCGCAGCGCGCCATCATTCGCGGTGATGCACAGTCGTGTTCCGTCGCCGCCGCTTCAATCGTGGCCAAAGTGGCGCGCGATTCACTGATGCGGGATTATGACGCCGTGCTGCCGGGCTATGGTTTTGCGAAAAACGTCGGCTATGGAACTCCCGATCATCTGCGCGGATTGCGCGAATGCGGCCCGTCACCGATTCACCGCCTGAGCTTTCGCGGCGTGCTGCCGGAGCGCATTCTTTTTGAGGTTTGAGAACAGGCGTGAAGCCCCGACCAACATCAGCCGGAGTTCGATTCCTTTTCGATTTTTCCGGGCGCACCGCGAACCTCCTCACCTTACTGTTTCTGCTGCTGCTGCCATTTGTCTTTTTCTGGCGCGAGACGCTGGGCCGTTTGACGCTTGGCGATCAGGATGCGCTGTTCTGGTTTTTCCCGATTTACAAACTCGTTGCTGAACAGATTCGCGCCGGGCATCTGCCGTTGTGGAACCCGTATATGTACAGCGGCATGCCATTGTTTGCGCAACCACAGGCCGGAGTGCTTGATCCGATCAACTGGATTTATCTGTTCGGCGCAACCACGCGCCTGCTGACGCTGGCGCAGGAAATCAGCTTTGGCATTGCGCTGCTCGCCGCATACGGTTACGTGCGCAGCCTGGGCTGGAAGCGTCGCTCCTGCGTGATGACCGCAGTCATTTATGCGCTGAGCGGCTTTGCTGTGGCGCGCACGATTTATCCAGGCCTGCTGCACATCTTTGCGCTGACGCCATTACCGCTGGCTGTCATCGAACGAATTTATCAGCGCGCACACACGGCTGGTGGGGGCGGCTGGCGGCTGACAGTGGCTGGCAGCCTCGTGGTGGCGTGGCAGATTTTCGCCGGGCATCCGCAGCCGTTTCTTTACGCATCATTGCTGGCTGGCAGCTACGCGCTGTTCTGCGCATTTTTCAGAAACCGTCAAATCGTCGAAGGCCCGACACAAGGCCAGGGAAGAAAATTCATTCCGGTTCGCTTCCTGCTGCAATGCAGTGTGATGTATCTGGCCGGGGCAGGACTCGCAGCCGTACAGTTGCTGCCAGCCGCTGAATTTGCGCGCCAGTCCGTGCGCCAGGCGTGGACTTATGAAATGTTCACGGCTCATTCGCTGCATCCCGTTTCACTGCTGACGGCGCTGTTTCCTTACTTTCACGGCAGCGGAAAGGAAATTTATCATCTGCCGTTCTGGGGCCGGTACTGGCATCACAATGAGGCTCAGATTTATCTGGGTGCGCTGGCTCTGTCGCTGGCTGTGACCGGCTTTGCCGTTGCCTGTCGGGCGCGCTTCAGCGTCGGAATTTTCTGGGGCCTCGTGGCCGTTGTGGCCGGGCTGCTTTCAATGGGCCGTTACGTTCCGCTGCTGCCGCATCTGATTTACCACATCCCGGTGCTGAACGGCTTTCGCAGCCCCAACCGCCACTGGATGGAAGTCACTCTGGCCGTTGCTGTGCTCGCGGGTTTTGGTGTCGAATATCTGTTGCGCGGAATCGAAGGAACTGAAAAGCCGAAAAAACATTTCACACTGTCAGCCTCCGGCATAGCCAGAATTTCCGCTTTGGTGACCGTGCTGATTTGCGCAGCCTGCGGCCTGTTTGTTCTTGCTTTCAGGCATTCGGCAGAATCTTTTATTCGCTGGTTGCCTGAACTTTCGTCGCTGCCAGGTGGCTTTTTGAAGGAAGCCGGGGCCGAGTTTTATGTGCCTGTGATCAGTGCAGCAACGGCTTTGCTGGTGATCATTGCTTTTACCCGGCATCGGCAGCGATGTTATCCGTTACTGTTGCTTGTCCTGCTTGGCGATTTTTATCTCTACGCTTTTTTTGCTCCCATCAACAGCGCGAAAAAAACAGAGTCAGTTATTGGGCAGGCGATCCCGGCTGCGATCAGCAATGAAGCGGGAATCTTCCGTTATCACCAGGTTCTGGCCGGAGCGGGGGCAGGCGATTTCAGGCCCGACTGGTTTTACGGCCATGAGCTGACCAGTGGCTATGATCCGCTGGTCAGCCTGCGGTATAAAACTTTCAGCGGCATTGATGAAGCCGGACACAGTTACCTCATCTCTCCGCTCGAAACGAAAGACTGCACCCTTGACCTGCTCAATGTGCGCTACGTGCTGGTGCCTGAAACCGTGCTGACCAGTTCAATCAATGGCTCAGCGAAGAGTGTCGGCGCGACTTTGAATGACAGTCCAGGATGGCAGCAGGTAAATGATGTTACTGCGCAGACCGAAACAGGAGTTCAGCTCATTTACAAAAACCTGAGGGCCTTGCCGCGCGCCTGGCTGGTGGGGCAGGTGGCAGCGGCTTATGAGGGAGATCAGTTAAAGATCATTCGCGGAGATTACCCTGAAGAAAAGTGGCGCAACTTTGATCCGCGTCAGATGGCGCTTGCAGAGCCGGAAACAGCCAGAGAACTCGCTGCTGCGGGCCTGAATACTTCAACGATGAAGACCGATAAATCGCCAGGCGAAGTAATCAGCTTCAGCCGGGAATCGCCATCTGAATTTCAGGTTGAAGTGAATCTCACAGCACCAGCGATGCTGGTCATCAGTGAAATTGCATTTCCCGGCTGGCGCGTGGAAGTTGATGGCACAAGGGCCGGAATTTATCGCGTGAATTACGCGCTTCAGGGCGTCGTCATTCAATCGGGAAGGCATCAGGTGAGGTTTACTTACTTTCCCGCCTCGCTGCTGACCGGCAGCCTGATTTCAGGCGCGACCGTTCTGCTGCTCCTGTCATTGCTGCTGGTCACCAGGCCCTGCCCGTCGGACATTACGGCTTGATTGATCCACCTTCAGGCACTGGCGGCTTCTTTTTCTCTGGCGGTTTTTCGTTTGGTTTGGCTGTTTTGCGGTCCTTGCTCTTCTCGGCTTCAACCTCTTCCGGATCTCCAAGGATCCTCACATCAGCCTGGAACCGACGGTAATCCTTGTAGCGAACGACGAGGCGAATGTGGAAGCTGCTGTAAGGCTTGTCGAATTCGAGCGTGTCATCCCCGTACGTATAAGTGGGAAACCAGTAACGCCCGTCAATGTTTTCACGGTAAGTTTCAAATCTGGGAAAACGATACTTGAACTCCGGTACCAGTTTGCCCGCAGTTTTGACAACCTGAAAATCCTGATCGTCAATCCAGATACGCCCCTGAAAGTATTTGCCCTCAATCTTCTGCTTGCGCAGGCGGTTAAGCTCCCGCGGGTCGGCCACCGCTTTGGGCGTGACCTCAAAGAGATAAGTATTCAACTCATCAATTTTCTCTGTGCCCAGATACTTCAAATTGTAATTGGGCAGTTCTTCTTTGGTGAGCGCAAACGGCTGCAGACTGGTAAAAGCATTCCGGTCTTCAACCGTCATTGATAATCCTGTTCTGTCGAGCGTTGACGGGGGAGCCTTCAGGATCCTTTCAATACGATTACCAGCATCATTGAAGACGAATTCAGATACCTGATAAAACTCGCCGGAAACAGTATCTGCCGGGCCGAGTACCTGAAATTTGGTCTCCTGACGGTAGATGTATTCTTTCCAGACCTCCCGAAGTTCGCTTTCCTTCTGTGTGAAGCGACGAATGATTTCGTCACTGGATAACTGCTGCGCAGAATCGCCCGCAGGCAATGCCTGGATTTTATATGCCTGCGCACAAACAGATGTGTCACCCGATAAAAGAAGAATCACAAAGGAAAATACCGACAACCTGTTCAGCATATGATTTCTCCTTAATTGCTGACTGATCAATCAAACGCACTTGCCTTGAATACGGGCATCGTGAATATTAGTCCTGATTCAGGCAAAACTGTAGCGGCAAAATCGGCAAAATGAAATCTCAGGTAAGGGGGCATGCGTGAAAGAGAGCCAGGTGAAGACACGCAAGCGTGAGCAAAAATAAATCGAATTAATTGAAAAAAGCCGTTGACAGAACACGTTTCCTGCGTATAATCCCCTTTTGCCTGTTCACGAGGCAAATCTTCGAAAAGCAATTCAGATTCAAGACTTCGAAGCCGATCTTTGAAAATCAGGCAGAGCGAGAAAACGTCGAGACCTTGTGAGGAAGCGGGCTTGAGAGACCGCAGAATCAGGGTCGTTCGAGAATCCGAACGATTGCCGAGGATTATACTCTGAGAGTTTGATCCTGGCTCAGAATCAACGCTGGCGGCGTGCCTAACACATGCAAGTCGAACGCGAAAGGGGCTTCGGCTCTGAGTAGAGTGGCGTCCGGGTGAGTAACGCGTGGGTAATCTGCCTTCGGGTGGGGAATAACCAGTCGAAAGACTGGCTAATACCGCATAATGCAGCGGCACCGCATGGTGACAGTTGTTAAAGCAGCAATGCGCCTGAAGAGGAGCCTGCGTCTGATTAGGTAGTTGGTGAGGTCATGGCTCACCAAGCCTGCGATCAGTAGCTGGTCTGAGAGGACGGCCAGCCACAATGGCACTGAAACACGGGCCATACTCCTACGGGAGGCAGCAGTGGGGAATTTTGCGCAATGGGCGAAAGCCTGACG
>CAYWDW010000155.1:0-9317 GCA_964457105.1 uncultured Heliobacteriaceae bacterium | reverse complement strand
TCATCTGTCATCTCGCTTTCAGCTTCCGACTACCGACTACCGAATTCCGAATTCCAACTTTCCCCGGTCGCGCTCACGTCAAACTTGCCATAACCCGACTGAGGCAGATTATGCGGACACTCCTGCAACTGACATTGATGCTGTTACTGCTGACGCTCTGGCGCGGCGTGGCTGGCGCGCAGACGCCTGTAACGGCGGACAAAGGCACAGCGGTCATCACCGGACTCATCAAACTCGGTGAGAATCCCGCGCCGAACACGACCGTCCTGCTGCAACCGAACCGGCAGCAGAGGCCGGGGCCGGTGACTGAAACCAGCCTGCGCGCGGTGACTGACGACAGCGGACGTTACCGGCTGACCGGTGTTCCCGCCGGCAATTATCGCGTCACGCCGCTGACTGAAGTTTATGTCGTCAACGGCGGCGGCAAAGCCGTCACGGTCGAAAGCGGTCAGACGATTTCGCAGATTGATTTTGCGCTGACACGCGGCGGCGTGATGACCGGGCGCGTGACCGATCACGACAACCGCCCGATGATTGCTGAACGCCTCAGCCTGATGCAGCTTGATGACAGCAATCAGGCGCAGCCGTTCGATGGTGGCCGGTTCGGTTATGAAACCGATGATCGCGGCATCTATCGCATTTACGGGCTGCCTGCCGGACGTTACCTCATCAGCGCGGGCAATGATCGCGGCGGGCCGCTGAGGCCGGGCAGTCGCGTGCGGTATGCGCGCACCTTTGCGCCGGATGTCACCGATCAGTCGCAGGCGAAAATCATCGAAGTCACCGCCGGCAGTGTCATTGAAAATGTAGACATCAGATTTGGCGAACCGCTGAAAACATTCACCGCTTCAGGACGCGCGATTGATGCTGATTCAAATCAGCCGGTGCCGCTCGTGTCGCTGAGCGCCATGCGCGGGCGCGGTGGCTTAGGACCGGGTGGCGGCGGCGGTGGCAGCGGCAGCCTGACCAATGCCGGTGGCGAATTTCAGATCACCGGATTGCTGGCCGGACGCTACACGATCAACGTCACGCCGCAATTCCCGGCTCCCGGTCAGAGCGTTGATGTGACGAGCGACTATTACGCCGATCCGGTCAGCTTTGAAATCACCGAAGACAACGTCAGCGGGCTTGAAGTGCGCGTGCATCGCGGCGCCAGCATTCTCGGTTATGTCGTCGTTGAAGGTACGGCTGACCCGGCAGTGACCGCAGGACTCGCGCGACTGACCATCAACGCCACTTCACGCGGCAATCAGTCAGCAGGCCAGTCAGGACGCGCAATGGCCGGTCGTCCGGCCTTTGCCCAGGTGGCGCCGGATGGCAGCTTTCGCCTGAGCGGATTGACGCCCGGCCAGGTCAGCCTGAATCTCAATGGCTTCGGCGGCCCTGGCGGGAATGGCAGCTTCACGCTGCTGCGCATTGAACGCAACGGCGCGCCGCTGACCGGCGATTTCACTGTCGCGTCGGGCGAAACGGTGGCGGGCATTCGGGTCGTGGCTGGCTATGGCACGGGCATCATCAATGGTCGGGTCACTTTCACGGGCGCGACGGCGGGCGGCGCGCGAGTGATGGCGACTGCACAGCCGCTCGGTTCGGGCGGTCAGGCACGCACGACGGGCGTTAATCCGAACGGTCAGTTTCGCTTTGAAGGACTGCTGCCCGGCAATTACGAAATCAGAGTGACAGCCTTCAATCCTGGCCAGACCAGCAGAATGCCGCAACCGGCAGGCGGCGCAGGCGGCAGAGATCGCGGGCGCGGTGGTCAAAGCGGCGGTCAAAGCGGTGGTCAGACGGGCGCACCCAACAATCAGATCAAAAGGCCGGAAGTCAGACAGGTCGTCAGTGTCGGCAACGGAATTGAAACCCCGGTCAACCTGACCCTTGATCTGTCACAGCAATGAAATTCATCGTGCGAGCGGAGGAATTCGGTAGTCGGTAGTCGGTAGTCGGAAGTCGGTAGCTGAGGTTTTACGGACTGCTTCACTTCCGACTTTCTGCCATCTGCCATCTGCCATCTGCCTACCGACTACCGAATTCCGAATTCCGAATTCCGAATTCAGCTTATGCCAATCAGACTTATTACCTGCACGGCGCTGCTGACGATTTTTTCAATCGCCATGGCAGCGCAGAATCCTGTGGCCAAAGCGCCGGGCGGCGATGAAGCGCGTCCGGCGGTGCGCACCGGCTCGCTCAAGGGTCGCGTCATCAATTCTGACGGGCAGCCGATGGCGGGCGTGACCGTGAACGCAATGCCTGTGGGCCGTGCCGACACGCGCCGCCCCGGCCTGCCTGGCGGGCTGGCGCAGGCCGTCACCGATGATGAAGGCAACTTTCAGATTGATGGCCTGCTGCCTGCTTCGTATGCGCTGTCATCGTCTGCGCCGGGCTGGATGACGCTGCCGCCTGAGGATGAAAACAGCGCGGGCGTTTATCGTCCGGGCGATGCCGTCACGCTGACGATGGTCAAAGGCGGCGTGATTACGGGCAAAGTCCTGAATGCCGCCGGTGAACCGCTGACCGGCCTCAGCATCAACGCCATTCGCATCGGCAATGTTGACGGCGACAGCGACACGCTGCCGGTCACAGGCGGATTCAATCGCAACTGGCGCACCGATGACCAGGGCGTCTATCGCATTTACGGACTCGTGCCCGGCTCTTACATCGTGCAGGCCGGCGGGCGCGGCGGTTTCGGTCCGAACTTCCCGTCAGAGTTCAGCGAAAATGCGCCGACCTATTACCCTTCATCAGTGCGCGACACGGCGGTGTCAGTCACGGTGCGCGCGGCTGAAGAAGTGCGCGGCATTGATCTGCGCTGGCGCGGTGAAAAAGGTCACGCCGTCAGCGGCAAGGCCACTGTCAAAGCCGAAGTCGGCAGCAATGGTTTCGGCGGCATGCAGATTATGCTGAGCAGCACGACCTCCGGCGCCGTCATCGCCACAACTTTTCAGATGGATCGCGGCTCGAATCGCGGCTTTGCCTTTTACGGCGTGTCTGACGGTGATTATGAAATCACGGCGCGCCGCAGCGGTTTCAGCGCCACTGATAATGACGCCGTCGCGCTGCCCCGCCGCTTCAGCGTGCGCGGCAATGATGTCAGCGGCCTTGAACTGACGCTGACGCCGCTCGCTTCAATCAGCGGCAAAGTCACGATTGAGCGCAAGTCCGGCGTTTGTCAGAACCCGCGCGCCTCGTTTGTCGAGGAAGTGCTGCTGACGCCGCAGCGCGATGAACTCACCCGCGAAATGCCGCCACCACCGGCAGCCCCGACGGCGAGCGGCGATTTTCTGCTGCGCAATCTCGAAGCCGGACGCTGGCGCATCAATGCCCTGCTGCCCGATGAAAACTGGTACGTGCGCGCCCTGACGCTCAGCAAATCGTCAGCGCCCGCGCGCCGCACCGCGAATGCCGCAGCTTCAACCGTCGCCAATCCGGTGCGCGACGGCATCACGCTCAGGGCGGGTGAAAAACTCAGCGGCGTCGGGTTGACCATCGCCGAAGGCGCCGCCGGAATGAACGGCACGGTGACGGATGCTGAAGGCGCAAAGCCCGCCGGTAAAATGAGCGTCTTTCTCATTCCGGTCGAAAAGGAAGCAGCGGATGATCTGCTGCGTTATGCGCAGACGAATGCGCGCAGCGATGGCAGCTTTCAGTTCAGGCACCTCGCGCCCGGACGTTATTACCTGCTGGCCCGGCCTGCTGAAGCTGAGCGCAGCGATGCCGCATCGGCGTCAATAATTCAGGACACCGCACGCCGCGCAGCATTGCGGCGCGCGGCAGAAGCCGGTGGTATCACAATTGAACTCTCACCCTGTCAGCGCGTGCCTGCATATCAGCTCAGGACCACGGTTGAAAAACCCCGATAAAGCAGACAACGCAGGCCGTCGCTGCCTGATTGCCTGACTGCCTTTACATCCTTAACGAGATCTTTACCAATCTTTACAACTTCTGTGGCAACCAGTCCGTCTGACTATGCGTCAATGCACCAGCCGCCTGATCACGGAGACGGCTTCTTCAGAAAACGGATCTCTGTCACCGCAGCCGGAAACACCGGCCTGATTTCACCGAACGGATGACACCGCATCATCCACACAGCTTTGCCGGGATCAGTTTTCATCTCATCTGCAGGGACCAGATGGCACACTTTCAGTTCGGGCGCTGTTCGGACTGAAGGTGTGTCAGCAACCTCAAACAAACAGACAATCACGAAAGAAAGTGAGTTACTGATGTTGCATTTGTTGTCCTCAGTTACAGCAGTTTTGTGCCTGGCTCCGGCGCTGGCTTTGATCTTTTATACCGGCCCTGAATCCATCCTCCCGATTGCCTCCGGCCTGGCCGCACTCATCGGCGTGCTGCTGATGCTGTGGCAGCGTCTGGTGTCCCTCATTTCCCGCCTGTTCAGTCGCTGGCAGCAGAAACCAGCCCGCTCATCAGGCAGGCCGTCATGAAAAAAGTCATCGTCATCGGTCTGGATGGCTTTGAACCAAAGATTGTCGAACGCCTGCTGAAGCAGGGTGCCTTGCCGCACCTGGCGCGCTTGCGGGCGCAGGGCGGTTATGCGCGTTTGCAGACCACTTATCCGGCTCAGACTCCGGTGGCGTGGTCCTCGTTCGCCACTGGAACCAATCCGGGCGGGCACGGCATCTTTGATTTCATTCGCCGCGATCCGAAAACGTATCTGCCCGATCTTTCATTCAATCGTTACGAACGCAAAAACTCTTTCCTGCCCCCAAGGGCCGTGAATCTGCGCCGCGGCACAGCGGTCTGGGAATTACTATCGCAGGCGGGCATTCCGTCAGTGGTGCTGCGCTTTCCCTGCACCTATCCGCCCGACAACATCAACGGGCGCATGCTGTCAGGCATGGGCGTGCCGGACCTGCGCGGCGGGCTTGGCACTTCGACTTTCTTCACTGCCGAGAGTGGCGTCACGGCGCAGGAAAGCGAACAGGTCATTCACGTCACCGCCGGTCAGAACGGCGTGATTGAAACTTTCCTGACCGGGCCGCGCGACCCGAAAACAAAGGCCGCAACGCGCCTCACTTTAACGATCAGCGTTGATGCCTCACGCCGCTCGGCGCTGCTCAGATCGGACGGTGATCCGGCGGCGCTGGAATTGTCAGAAGGCTGCTGGAGCGACTGGCTGCGGGTGAAATTCAAAACCAGCCTGTTTCAGTCGGTGCGCGGCCTCGTGCGTTTTTACCTGGTGCGAGCTGCGCCTGTTTTTGAACTTTACGCTTCGCCGCTCGGTTTTGATCCGGACGCGCCGCTCTTTGCCATCAGTTCACCGCCGGATTATGCCGCCGAACTGCGCCGCGCCATCGGCACGTTTTACACGACCGGGATGCCCGAAGATCACAACGGCCTGAGCAATGGTCGCTTTGGCGCAGAGGCTTTTCTGCAACAGTGCGAGCTGGTCCGGCGTGAGCGCGAACGCATGATGCTTTATGAACTCGAACGTTTTACTGAAGGCTTTTTTTACTGCCTTTTTGATTCGCCTGATCGCGTACAGCATCTGTTCTGGCCGCGCGACGCGGCGCACCCGCACTGGCGCGTCATCGAAGAGCAGTACCGCACCTGCGATGCGGTGATTGGGCGGGCGCTCGAATTTGCCGATGACGAGACGCTGTTTATCACGTGCAGCGATCACGGCATGAGCAGTTTCGAGCGCGGCTTTCATCTCAACACCTGGCTTTACGATCAGGGACTGCTGCGCCTGAAACGCGGCCTCAGACCGGGCGAGGCGGAAGATGCCTTCTTTCGTCACGTTGACTGGGATGAGACGCGGGCTTATGCGCTCGGCCTCGGCGGCATTTATCTGAACATCAAAGGACGCGAGGAAAGAGGCATCGTCCGGGCGGATGAAATCGAGCCGCTGAAATCAGCCATCGTCATCGCGCTGTCACGGCTTGGCGATCCAGCGCGCAATCAGGTGGCCATTCGCAGCGTGGCGGCACGACAGCATCTTTATGCCGGGCCTTATGCCACTGAAGCGCCCGATCTGCTGGTCAATTTTGCCGCCGGCTGGCGCGCCTCGTGGGCGACAGCGCTGGGCGGCATGCCGACCGGACATTTCGAGGACAATCATAAACAATGGAGCGGCGATCATATTATTGATCCGGCGCTGGTGCCCGGGGTGCTGCTGATGAACCGTCAGTTTCGCACCGACAGCCCTGGCCTGACTGATCTGGCTCCGACAATTCTCAAGGCCCTGGGACACCCGCCAGGTCCCCTGATGGAAGGGAAAGCGTTGCTATGAAAATCCTGGTCATCGGCCTTGATGCCGCGGTCCCTGAACTGCTGTTCGGGGATGCACAGCTCACCAACCTCCGGCGACTGATGGAAGCCGGCTGTTACGGTCGCCTCGAAAGCATCAATCCGCCCATTACCGTGCCCGCGTGGATGTGCCTGTCAACCAGTCAGGATCCGGGTTCGCTGGGCATTTATGGTTTTCGCAATCGCCGCGATTATTCGTATGACGGGCTGAGCATTGTCAGTTCAGCCTCCATTCAGGAACTCACCATTCAGGATCAGATTGCCCGCGAAGGCCACCGCTCGGTCATCATCGGCGTGCCGCCTTCGTACCCGCCGCGCCGTGTCAACGGCATCTGCGTCGGCTGCTTTCTGACGCCCGACACCAGCGTTGATAACTACACGCATCCGGCCAGCGTCAAAGCGCAGATCAGCGCCATCGTCGGTGATTACCCGGTGGACGTCAAAGGCTTTCGCACGACAAACAAGCCGTGGCTGCTGGATGAAATTCTGACGATGAGCCAGAAGCATTTCGCCTGCGTGCGCCACTTTCTGACGCACACGGAGTGGGATTTCTTTCACTTCGTCGAAATCGGGCTTGATCGTTTGCAGCATGGTTTCTGGAAGTATCACGACCCGCAACACGTCCTGCATCCGGGCGACAATCCGTACCGCCAGGTGATCCGCGATTACTATCGTTATCTCGATCAGGAGATCGGCAGCCTGCTCCAACTGCTCGACGATGAAACCATCGTGCTGGTCGCCTCAGATCACGGCGCGCAGCGACTGGACGGCGGTTTCTGCGTCAATGAATGGCTGGTGCGCGAGGGGCTGCTCGTGCTCAACGAATATCCGCAGCAGATCACGCCCTTCAGTCAGCTCAGCATCAACTGGGATAAAACCCGCGCCTGGAGCGAGGGCGGTTATTACGCCCGCGTCTTTTTCAACGTCAAAGGCCGCGAACCGCGCGGCGTGATTGATCCGGCTGACTATGAACGGTTCCGCACTGAAATCAGCCTGATGCTTCAGGCCACCGTCAACGATCAGGGCCGGCTGCTCGGCACGCAGGTGTTCAGGCCCGCAGAAATTTATCGTCACGTGCGCAACGTCGCGCCTGATCTGATTGTGCATTTCGGCGGCCTCGCGTGGCGTTCAATCGGCAGCGTCGGTCATCACACGCTGCACGTGCAGGAGAACGACACCGGCCCGGACGACTGCAATCATGCGCCGTTCGGCAGTTTCATTCTGGCCGCGCCGGGTCTGCCGCTTCAGGGCGAAGTCACGGGCGCGCATCTGCTCGACATTGCGCCGACGCTGCTTGGACTCGGCGGTTATGACATTCCGGCGTCAATGCAGGGTCGTGCGATGGTGTCAGGCCCCGCGCGACCGGGTGCTGAATCGCCGTTGTCGCCTGAGGCTGAAGCAATCATTCGTGAACGCCTGAGCGGCCTCGGATACATTTCATAAAAACCGATCTGGCGCGGTTCATCTTTTTTCATTGCGCATGAAACACGATGCTTCAGGCCTGGGATCTGTGCCCGGTGCGGCCACGCTGTTACGACTGGCGGCGTGGTGCGGGATGCTGGCCGGGGCGGGTGAAGTGCTGCTGCTGGGCGTGCAGAAATTCCTTTTTCACAAGGCCATCTTTCTTGGCCCGCGTGTGAGCTGGATGGCAGTGGCGGCGGACCTGCTGCTCTTTGGCGCGCTCGGTCTGATGCAGCTTGCGCTCGCGGTGCGCTGGCGGCAGTTGCGCACGGTGAGTTGCCTGGTGGCGGTTGATGTGTTCGCGGCGGCTTTCGGGTGGCTGCTGATTTTTCCGCGCATTCAGTGGTATGCGTCGCTGCTGCTGGCGGGCGGGCTGGCCGTACAGGCCGGGCGAATGACGGCCCGCACAACGCTGCCGCCGTCATTCATCAGCCGCGCTGTGAAACTGACGGCGGCGCTGCTGGTGCTGCTCGGTCTGTGCGTCGAAGGTTCGTTGTGGTGGCGTGAACATCGCGCCCTTACTGCGCTGCCCGAAGCACCGACCGGTGCGCCCAATGTGCTGCTGATTGTGATGGACACGGTGCGGGCACAGAGCCTTTCGCTTTACGGTTACGCTCAGCCGACCTCGCCACAGCTTGCACGACTGGCGCGCAGCGGCGTGCAGTTCGATCAGGCGATTGCCACCGCGCCCTGGACGCTGCCTTCGCACGCGAGCATGTTCACGGGGCGTTATCCGCAGGAACTCTCTGCTGACTTTCTGAAACCGCTGGATGCGACTTATCCAACGCTGGCTGAAACGCTGGGTGCGCGCGGCTGGCTGACTGCCGGGTTTGTGGCGAACACTTATTACTGCGGTTATGAACACGGGCTGGCGCGGGGCTTTGTGCATTACGAGGATTACCGCGCCACGCTGACTGAACTGCTGCTCAGTTCATCGCTGCTGCGCGCGGTTACGCATCAGGCGCTGCTGCGGCGGCTGCTCGGCACTCAGCAGGTGCTGACGCGGCGCACGGCGGCGGAATTGAACGACGATTTTCTAAGCTGGCTGGCGCGCAATGAGACGGCGCCGCGCCGTCCGTTCTTTGCCTTTCTGAATTATTACGACGCGCACGAACCTTACCTGCCGCCGGATGTGAAAGACAGTTCACCGCTTTCGCGCTGGCCGCATGAGCACACGCTGCGCACAGCGCGACTGCTGAATCCTGAACGGCTCAGTAAGCAGGACCGTCAGGCTGAAGTGGCCGCTTACGACCGGGCGATTACTTATCTTGATGGTCAGCTTGGCCGGTTGTTTGATGAGCTGGCCCGCCGCGATCTGCTGCGCCAGACGCTCGTCATTATTACTTCAGATCACGGCGAAGCCTTCGGCGAGCATGGGCATTACGGGCATGCCGACAATCTTTATCTGCCGCTGCTGCACGTGCCGCTGCTGGTGATCGCGCCGGGCCGCGTGCCTGTGGGGTTGCGCATCGGCGCGCCGGTGACGTTGCGCGACCTGCCCGCCACGATTCTTGAACTCGTCACGCGCAGTTCGTCGCCGCTGCCCGGCCAGTCGCTGGCGCGTTTCTGGAATGGCGCGGCTTCAGATT
>CAYWDW010000154.1:2520-9320 GCA_964457105.1 uncultured Heliobacteriaceae bacterium | reverse complement strand
CTGACTGGCGCCGGCTTGAAGCGATTCCCGTTGCTGACTGGCTGACGCGGCTGTCAGGACGACGCACATTTGAAAAGTTCTGGCTGCCGCTGCTGCGCTCGAAACTGGGCGATAACTACCGCCTGACTTCGGCGGCCTTTATCTGGACGACGATTGCGCGGCTCTATGCGGCGCGGCGCACCGGACTCAAAACCGAAATGTTCGGTTATGTGCCGGGCGGTTATGCGCGCGTGCTGGAACGCTTCGCCGCTGAGCTTGAACGCCGTCAGGTTGACCTGCGGCTGGGTCACGCGGCGGTCAGAGTGGCGTCAGCAGGTGGCCGGGTCAGCGTCACGTTCAGCCACGGTGCGACTGAAAGTTTTGATCACGTCATCGTGACGACGCCGGCCTCAGTGACGGCGCGCATCTGCGAGGGATTGACGGAGCGGGAAACCGCCTTGCTGAACGGCGTTCGTTATCAGGGCATCATCTGCGCCTCGCTGCTGCTCAAAGCGCCGCTGGCCGGATTTTATGTCACGAACCTGACCGACGCGGGACTGCCCTTTACCGGCGTGATTGAAATGTCGGCGCTGGTTGACCGGCGTCATTTTGGCGGGCACGCGCTGGTTTATCTGCCGAAGTATGTGGCGGCTGATGATCCGGCGTGGGCGCAGAGCGATGATGAAATCAGGGCTTCCTTCGTGGCCGCGCTCGAACGCATGAACAGCGGCTTTCGGGCTGCCGACGTGCTGGCGTTTCGCGTTTCGCGGGTGCGGCAGGTCTTTCCGATTCCGGTGCTGAACTATTCGCAGCGCGTGCCTGAGATGGTGACTTCGAGGCCGGGTGTGTATGTGGTCAACTCGGCGCAGATTCTCAACGGCACACTCAATGTCAATGAAACTGTCCGGCTGGCAGTGCAGGCCGCAGACAGACTGATGGCTGAAGCTGCACGAAAGCATTCAGCCGCTACTACCGAATATGAACACGCAACCGATGGCCAGCTTGTCGCTGGATCTGGATAATCAGTGGTCTTACCTGAAGACGCACGGTGACGCGGGCTGGGAATCGTTCCCCTCCTACCTGCCCGTCGTCGTGCCGCGGGTGCTGGAGTTTTTGCGCGCACGCGGCCTGACCATCACTTTCTTCATCGTGGGCCAGGATGCCGCGCTCGAAAAAAACGCCGGGCCGCTGCGCGCGCTTGCCGAGGCCGGACACGAAATCGGCAATCATTCATTTCATCACGAACCCTGGCTGCACCTTTATTCCGAAACTCAGCTTGAACGCGAAATCGCCCAGGCCGAAGCGGCGATTGAAAGCGCCACGGGGCAGCGGCCACGCGGGTTTCGCGGGCCGGGCTTCAGTTTGTCTGAAACGGTGCTGCGCGTGCTTGAGCGGCGCGGTTACGTTTACGACGCTTCGACCTTCCCGACCTTTCTGGGGCCGCTCGCGCGCGCTTATTACCTGATGACGGCGCGGATGAGCAAAGCTGAAAGGGATCAGCGCAAAGCTCTGTTTGGCGCGTTCAGCGACGGATGGCGACAACTCAGCCCTTATCGCTGGAACCTGGGCGACGGGCGCGGGCTGATTGAAATTCCGGTGACGACGCTGCCGCTGCTGAAAGTGCCGATTCACGCGAGCTATGTGATCTGGCTCAGTTCGTATTCGCCGCTGCTGGCGCGCTGGTATTTCAAAACCGCCGTGCGACTGTGCCGGATGACCGGCACGCAGTTGTCGCTGTTGCTGCATCCGCTCGATTTTCTCGGCGCTGAAGACGTGCGCGAACTCGCATTCTTTCCAGGGATGAACCTGCCCGCGCCGCGCAAGCTGGAAATCGTCAGCGAAATCATCGCGCTGATGACGGCTGAATTTCGCGTCGTGACGATGCGCGAACACGCCGAAGCCGCCGCTTCGGCAGCACTGAAACTGTTGTCGCCGCACTTCAGACAACACGAGGCCGCCATCGCGGCGACCGGAGACTGAAGCGTGATTCCTGATTCAGCCAAAACTGCCGCCACCATCAAGCCGCGCCGGGAAAGAACTCTGGCCCGGACGATGACCGGACTGCTCATCAGCCTGCGGCCTCATCAGTGGATCAAGAACGCGCTGGTCTTCAGCGGCCTGATCTTTTCCGGGTCGCTGTTCAGAACCGAACTGCTGTGGCGCACGGTGCTGGCTTTCATCACTTTCTGCCTGGCCAGCAGCGGCATCTATCTGTTCAATGACCTGCGCGATCTGCCGTCAGACCGCGTGCATCCGCTCAAGCAGCATCGTCCGCTGGCTTCAGGGCGCATCAGTCAGCCGCTGGCGCTCGCGGTCATGGTGACGCTGCTGCTGGTCGCCGTGCTGGCGGCGGAATGGCTGAGCCTGCCGTTTTCATTGCTGCTTGGCGCTTACGTGCTGGTCAATGCGGGCTATTCGTTCGGCCTGAAGAAGGTTGTGATTCTCGACATCATCATCGTGGCCATGGGCTTTGTGATTCGCGCCGTCGCGGGCGCCGTGGTCATCAGCGTCGAGCCGTCGCAGTGGCTGATTCTTTGCACGCTGATGCTGGCGCTGATGATCGTCAGCGGCAAGCGGCGGTATGACGTGGTGCTGGCCGACAGCAACCCCGAACTGCGGCAGGCCGGGCGCGAATGGTATTCGGTGCAGTTTCTCGATCTGATGACCGCGATGACGGGCGGCGCGGCGATCATCACTTATGCGCTCTATACGCAGGCGCCTGAAACCGTCGCGCACTTCGACACACGCGGGCTGATTCTGACCGTGCCGTTTGTCGTGTATGGCATTTTCAGATACCTGTTTCTGATGCACCGGCGCGACGGGGCGACTGATCCGGCAAAGTTGTTTGTGGCCGATCTGCCGATGCTCATCAATGCCGCGCTGTGGGTCATCACGGCCTGCGTCGTGGTCTACAGCCCGCGTCAATGGATGAACTGGTAAGTCTCAGCAGATCCAAAATTCGCACCGCACTCCACACACGCGGCGCGATCAGGAGATTTTGGATCTACTGAGTTTTCCCCCGCTGTTGCCTGTCCGGTAAAACGGGCGCTACTGTCCACATAAAGCCGACAGCTTGCCGAGCCGCGCGGCTGAAGCTGCACTGAAAAACCAGACCACGAGATGCATAGTTAGTGACCGGCTTGTGAAAGAGGGAGGTGGGTTCATGAAACACGTCAGGCTGAGCTTCGTCCTGATTTTTCTGCTCGCTGCCGGGGTGCGGGCGACTCTGCTGTGGGAGCCGATCAATACCTTTTCGTGGCGCGAGGCCGATCTGGCTTCGATGGCGCGCAACTATGAGCAGGAAGGCATGAATCTGTTTTACCCGCGCATTGACTGGCGGGGCACAGGGCCGGGGTATACCGAAGTCGAGTTTCCGTTGTATGCGTGGTCGGCGGCGGTGCTGTTTCAGATTTTCGGCTATCACGAATTCATTCTGCGGCTGATGGTTTATGCGCTGTCGCTGGTCGGGATGTGGATGTTTTTCAAACTGGCGCGGTACCTGCTGCCTGATGTCGGAGCGCTGGCGGCCACGCTGTTTTATGCGCTCAGCCCGCTGGCGGTCTTTATTTCAACGGCGGTGCAGGCTGAAGGGCTGATGTTCTGCTGTTACGTGACGGCCTTTTATGCGTTCGTGCGGTGGATTGATGAACATTCGCGGTTTCATTACTGGCTGGCGGTGGGGGCGACTTCGCTGGCGATTCTGACGAAATCTCCGGCGGCGCATCTGGGCGTGGCCTTTGCGCTGATTGTGCTGACGCGCGCTGGCTGGAAAGCGTTGCGTGATCCGGCGGTCTGGACGTTTGGAGTTGTCGCGCTGCTGCCGGCGTTGTTGTGGTATCGCTATGCGCATCAGTTCTGGCTCGGTTACGGCAATTCGATGGGGCTGTCGAATGAATATCACTGGATCGGGCGCGACTTTTTCACCAATCCATCCTTCATCAAAAACATCGTCAGAATGGAACTCTTCAGGGTCTGGATGCCGACGGGAGTCGTGATTGCCGCGCTCGGCGTCTGGTTCAGGTGGTCGGACCGCGCGGTCAGATACGCGCTGTTCTGGCTGTTGGCGGTGGTGATGTTTTATGTCATCGGCGCGCGCACCACGGGCGATGACTGGGCTTTTTATTACCATCTCTTTTCGGTGGCTCCGGTGGCGCTGCTGGTCGGCGCGGGAACCGAAGTCATCAGCAGCATTCCGGTCACGGACCGCATGCTCAAAGCCGCGCTGGCCATTTCGCTGGCGCTGATCGTGGTTTCATTGCTGGCGTGGCTGGCGGCGGTTTCATTCATTCACCTGGGCGGCGAGGAAAAATGGCTGCCGCGCCTGGCCGTGCTGTTTGCGCTGGTGGCCGCCGCCTGTGCCGGATGGCGCGCGCTGCACCGCGATGAATCGCTGAACGAAGTCACCACAAATCCAGGCTGGATGAAGGCGGCGCTGGGTTACGGCCTGGTGGTGACGCTGTGCGCGACGCTGCTGTTTCAGGTGCGCGGAATTGCCAAAGAGGTGCTGGAGCGCCCGACCGGACTTTATGCCTGCGTGCCTGCCTTTTCAGCCGCGCTGACAGAGCCGGGGCTGATTCTGGCTTCGGGCGGCGCGTGTCACGACCCGGACGGTTATCAGGTGGCTTACAATGCCTCGTACTTTTTTTACTGGCTGAAGCGCAAGGGCTTCAATGTCTGCGAAACTGAACAGTCGCTGCCCGCGATCAGATCGTTTGCCGAACGCGGCGCGCGTTATTTCGTCGCGGAAAAACAGGCGCTGCGCAAACAGCCGGGTTTTGAAGCCGACCTGCGCCGGACTTATCCGGTCGTCAGCGAATGCGCTGAGGCCGTGCTGTTTCAACTGACCGCCAGCCATGAACAAAGCGTCGCGCCAAAATGATGCCGGTTTATCTGGTCGCGCAACGCGGCTGGTGGCGGCGATCATTGCGCTGCATCTGGCCGTGACCGTGCCGCTGGCCGCGCTGCTCAGCATTTCGCTTGATGAAAATTATTCGCTTGAAACCACGAGCCGCAGCCTGCGTTACGCTTTGCACCAGGCGATTAACTTTGAGCTTCAGCCGCCTGGTTATTTCCTGCTGCTCAACGTCTGGCGCCAGCTCAGCCCGTCAATCTTTCACGCCCGCCTGCTGTCGGTCATCTGCGCGGCCCTGATGCTGTGGACGGTGGCCGGACTGGCGCGCCGTTATTTCAGTGAAATTCATCGCGGCTGGCTGGTCGCCGCCTGCGCCTTTCATCCCTTCGTCATTTGGGCCGCCGTTGAAGCCCGCGTTTATGCGCTCGTGCTGCTGCTGTCGGCGCAACTGATGCTGTGGTTTTATGACGGCTGGCTGGCTGAAAAAGAACAGGCGCAGCGGGCGCGACTGATTTACGCCGTGCTGGCGCTGTGCGGATTGTACACGCATTACTACCTGGGCTTTCTGCTGGTGGCGCAGGCGGCGGCGCTGCTGGCGCGGGGAAGCTGGCGGCGGCTTGGGAATTATGTCGGCTGGATGCTGGCTGTCGGCATCGGATTTCTGCCGATGCTGTGGCTGGTGCGGCAGCAGGTCAGCGCGCACACGGCAACCACGGCAGGGCCGCAAACGTGGCTGGCTGACGTGCAGGTGCTGTCGTGGCGGGCGCAAGGGCATCTGCTGCCGACGGACTGGGCGCGGCTGGTGCAGCCTGCGCGGTGGCTGCTGCTGGCCTGTGCGCTGCTGATCGCTGCTGGCCTGTGGCGCAGAGTTGCTGCCCGGTCGCTGGCTTTGAAAACTTCGCCGTTCGTCACGCTCGCGGTGATTTGCGGCGTGGTTATGCTGTGTTATGGCGCGGTGATCAGGGTGACGGGGGCCGCGCTGATGGAGCAGCGGCACACGGTTGAAATGTTTCTGCCGCTGCTGCTGGCGTGGCTGGCGGCGGTGCTGCTGGCAATGAATAAACGCGGCCTGATCGGGTGGCTGGTCGTCGGTCTGATTTTTTCAATCGCTTCAGCCATCGTCGTGTGGCGACCGCTGGCCAAAGCCGGCGACTGGCAGCGCGTCGCGGCCAGGCTGCAGTCAGTCGAACGCCCGCAGCAGCCGGTGGCTGTGTTCATTGTGAACGGCGCCATGTCGCTGCGCCGTTATTACCAGGGCATCAATCAGATTCAGCAGTTGCCTGAAGAAACGCGCTTTGACCGCTACGACCCGCGCGATCACGCCTTCAAAAGTGCAGAGCAGGTGGCCGAAACGCTGACGCGCCTGACCGGAGCGAGTGGCGAGTTGTGGCTGATTACCAGGCCCGGCGATCAATGCACGAGCCTCGGTGTCAAACTCGGCTGCCAGTGGCTTGAAGATTTCATCGCGCAGCAGTATGTGACCGTGCAGGATGAAAAGTTTTACGGCTCCCGCCTGAGGCTGCTGCAACGCCTGAGATCAGCAAAATAAAAACATTTCCAACGCAAAGAGACAAAGAACACAAAGACAGCCAGATCGGGTTGCACTTGCGTGTCTGCTTAGCCACCGAGGCTGATGAACCTGCTGCGGTGTTCGCTGTGAACCCCGTGGCTCATCCAGACACTGACCTGAACACCGATCTGACTGTCTTTGTGTTCTTTGTCTCTTTGCGTTGGAAATGTTTTCCTGTCGCCCGCTCGCGCAGGTTCGTGAAATGCTGATTCAGGCCAGGCCTGTTTGGCTCACCTGATGTTGACGCGCACTGTGTTTGCGGGCTTCCCGTCAATTGTGATGTTCACATTGACCTCGCCGCTGCCGATCAGCGTGCGGGGAATTCTGGCGTTGAGCTGATCGAGTCCGATCAGGCCGCCCTGTTCGCCCGCAAAAATAACTTCGGCAGGCGCATTGCCG
>CAYWDW010000154.1:0-2510 GCA_964457105.1 uncultured Heliobacteriaceae bacterium | reverse complement strand
CCGAGGCGGGCTGTGACGGCTGACAAATCGGTGCGATGGCGAAAGCCCGTGCCGAACAGCACCAGAAAAACCTGATCGGTGTTGCTGCCGAGATCAGGGCCGAGGTCAATCGGAACTGTGACGTAGCGGTTCAGGTCGGGATCGTAACGAGCGACCAGTTCAATCTGCGGCGAGCCGCCGGCCTTGATGCGCAGGGCATAGGCGGCGGCGACTCCCTGGCCGCTGGCGTCGGCGGTGAACAGGCCGGGGCTGGTCAGCGCGACCTGGGTGTTTTCGACTGAAACGGACCCATCGCTGGCCGTCACGGTGATCGTGACCGGGCCGGGAGCAGTGCCGGGCGGAACCTGGTAATTGATCTGCGCTGGTGAAGCGAAAAAGAGCGGCGCGGCAAGTTCGGCGCCGGTGCTGTCTCTGAAAATGACTGTGGTGCCAGCGAGCGTCGTCGGCAGCGGCAGCGTCGTGGCCGCATCGGTTGAGGTGGCGAGGCCGGTGCCAAAGGCTGCCGTGATTGATTCAACCGCGAGCGGGCCGGAGGCGTAATTGGCCGCTGACACGCTGACGAGCGGGCGCGGCGCGATGATGTTGCCAACCGTCAGCCGGAAGGTCTGAAGCTGTTGCGGCGTGGCCGTGCTGCTGAGCGCGCCGTTGCTGACGGTGGCGGCTTCAAGATTGGTTTCGACGTGCGAGGTGCGTGTCGCGCTGGCAATCTGCGGCGCAAGCTGAAGCTGATAATTCGCCGTGCTGTCCGACAGATTCCAGACGCGGGCAATGATGCCCTGGCTGATGCCTTCTTCAGCGGGCTTGAGCGACCAGAGCAGGACGTTCGGATTGCTGATCGTCAGGAACTGGTACGAGCTTTCAGGCAGGGCGTTGCTGCTGCTGCCGGTGACGAGCGAAGTCACGAGCGGGTTCTGATGTTCCAGCGCAAAGCGCATGGCGGCGGCCTGATCGTATGCGCCGCGTGTTTGCAACGCGAACCGCTGCGTGAAAAATGCATCGCCGCCCTGACCATAAATGCCCAGGCCCGGATCATCCACCTGACCACCGGCGAGGACGGACAGGCCCGGCGTCGCGGTGTCGAGGACGGACGGCGTGCTGTTGCCGTACTGCATAAAATAACAATCGGCATTCGAGAGCGTCACGCCGGCGTCGCTGCCGCTGAGGTCCGCAAAATGATTCAGCGTCAGCCAGTCATACCTGGCATTGCGTGGCGAATACTGCCCGCCCTCGGTCGTCAGCCGCGCGCGAATCACCGCGCCGACCTCTTCGTGCCGCAGCTCAGGCGCATCCAGATTGAAGCCGAATCCCCAGGTGTAAGTGTCGCGGAAGTTCTGCGTAATCTCGTTGCTGATGTCAATGCGATCCGTGTCGCGGATGAGCGTGATGCGGGTCGTGTGGCTGAGCGGGCCGGAAGCGTCAGCGCGCAGCGTGACCGACACCTGCCCGGCATTTTCGACCTGTAACGTCCCGGAACCGGGGCCGAGGTCGTTGATGAAACGCCCGTTGACGTTGCGCGCAAAATCACGGTTGCCGCGCGCCTTGTCCACCAGCATCGTGATGGCGCCGCGCTCAGCCACGTTGAGGTAATAACGGCTGCTGTCAAGAATGTTGCTGCTGAAATTGGCCGCATAGCCGAAATTGGCGCCGCTGCCCGGCCTGATCTCAAAGACCTTGTAGCCGACCGCCGGAACGTCACGCGCGAGGATGCGCAGGTATTGCCGATTTTGCAGCGTCACGAGTTGCGAAGGCGTTTCCTGGCCGGTCGTCAGGTCAATGACGTGGACCGGGCTGTTGTCAGTCCAGGGCAGATCAGCGACATCGGTGCGCGTCCAGCTCAGCGCATTGAAGGCATAGAACCGCTGATTGCTGCCGCTTTGTTTGATCTGTCCGCCAAGCGCGGTGGCCGCGTCTGTTTGCAGCGTGTTGACATAGCTTTCGATTTCACCGGCGAGGCGGCGCTGCCACGCGGCGCGAGCGTCCTGGCCGACGGGGCCGTTGGCCGTCCAGTCGTGTTCCCAATATAAACCCAGATTCATCCAGGCCTGATCGCGCGCGGCGGCGCGGCCATCCATCAGCCCTGGGTTGCGCAGGCTGACCAGCGTGGCGAGGGCTTCGGCATTGCGCAACTTTTCAAGCGAGCGTTTGACGCGGGCCGAAACTTCGGCCATCGAAGCGCAGTACAAATCCCATTCATTGCCGAAGGTCGCGGCCACGGTCGGCAGGTTCGCGCTGTGATTCGCTTCAAAGTCCTGAAAGAAATCCTGCTCGTTTGAGACGATGACCTGGCGACCGGAATTCGTCAGTTGCTGCGCGGCGGTGATGAATTCATCGGTCAGCGTTTTTGCTTCGTCCCAGCCCTTGCCGAAGATGCCGATGACCGGGTAGGGATAGCGACTCAGAAAAGTCGGATAAGTGTCGGCCAGTTCGACGGCCTGATAGGGGTAGCGGGCTTCGGCATAACCGCCGATGCTTTCGTTGTACTGAATCATCGTGTTCCACTTCATCAGCAC
>CAYWDW010000153.1:0-9333 GCA_964457105.1 uncultured Heliobacteriaceae bacterium | reverse complement strand
TGAAGCTATTGTCGCACCAGCTTAAAAATTGACCAGTTTATTTTGGCGAGCCTTCCAAGATCACGCATTTCTTCCGGGGCGCATTGCGCGTCGAGCGACAACAGGTTTTCCTGTAAATGCGCCGGTTTGGTCGTGCCTGGAATAGGAACGATCCAGGGTTTTTGAGCAAGTAACCAGGCCAAAGCTACCTGGGCGGAGGTCAGTCCTCTGGGATGACCGAAATCATTCAGCGCATCCACGATAGGCCGGTTCAGCTTCATCGCTTCCGGCGTGTAACGGGGCAAACCGGCGCGGTTATCATTGGCGGCATAAAACTTCGTTTGTTCATTTAACGTCCCGCTGAGGTAGCCTCGGCAAAGCGGGCTGTAAGGGACAAATCCGATCCCCAGTTCCTCAAGCACCGGTAGCACACGTTCTTCCGGATTTTTCCACATCAACGAATATTCACTTTGCACAGCGGTCAGGGGCTGAACGGCATGGGCGCGGCGAATCGTTTCGACGCCTGCTTCACTCAGGCCAAAACGCCTGACCTTGCCTTCTTTGATTAACTCTTTGACGGTCCCGGCCACATCTTCAATCGGCACGTTCGGGTCAACGCGGTGTTGGTAGAGCAGATCAATGTAATCCGTTTTGAGTCGCTTGAGAGATTGTTCGGCCACCTGACGAATATGCTCAGGGCGACTATTCAGTCCTGCCATCCTGCCGTCCTGAATGTTGAAGCCGAATTTGGTTGAGATGAATATGTTTTTTCGCAAAGGAGCCAGCGCCTCGCCGACCAATTCTTCATTAACCAATGGGCCGTAAACTTCGGCGGTGTCGAACAGGGTGACGCCCAGTTCCGCGGCTTTGCGAATCAGCGCTACCGCTACTTTCCGATCAGGAACGCGCCCGCGGTGGTAGCTCATTCCCATACATCCCAAACCCAGCGCGGAGACCTCCATGCTGAATTTGCCGGATCCCAGCGTGCGATGTTTCGTGACCCTGGATGGCGTTGCGACATTGAGACCGGTCGTTGCCGGTTCAGCGTCCTCGATCGCGCCGAGAGTCGGCGACGCGATCAGGGCGGTTCCCAAGGCTGCTCCCAATTTCATAAAGCTGCGGCGATCCGAAGTCGGAGAATCCGGCGAAAACTTTCCGCCTGAATTCTGACGCCCGGATTTTTTCATTTGTCTTTTCATCATTTGCCTCGCTTCTGTTCTTCTCTTTTTCAGCGATTGATCATCTTCTGCGCGGCTTCGGAATAGCGCGCGCCCTGGATTGCGAGCTGCGAAACGGTGTTGTCAATTTCGCGCAGGTCGTCGGCTGTCAGCTCGACGTTTGCCGCGCCGAGATTCTCTTCCAGCCGATGCAGCTTCGTCGTCCCTGGAATCGGCACGATCCACGGCTTTTGCGCCAGCGCCCAGGCGAGCGCAATCTGCGCGGGCGTCGCGTTCTTGCTGCGCGCAAGCTCCCCGATGAGGTCAACGACAACCTGATTGGCTTTGCGATTTTCCGGCGAGAAGCGCGGCACGGTGTTGCGAAAATCTGCGCTGTCAAACGAAGTCTTTTCGTCGATCTTGCCCGTCAGAAATCCTTTGCCCAACGGGCTGAACGGAACGAAGCCGATGCCCAGTTCTTCCAGCGTCGGCAGAATTTCCGCTTCCGGCTCGCGCCACCACAGCGAGTATTCGCTCTGAAGCGCAGTCACTGGTTGCACTGCGTGGGCGCTGCGAATTGCCTGCACTCCCGCTTCCGAAAGTCCGAAGTGCTTCACCTTGCCTGCCTGAATGAGTTCCTGCACGGCTCCTGCGACATCTTCAATCGGCACATTCGGGTCAACGCGGTGCTGATAGAACAGATCAATTACATCCGTCCTGAGGCGCTTAAGCGAAGCTTCGGCCACCTCTTTGATATGCGCGGGGCGGCTATCCAATTCACTCCAGCGCCCGCTGCCGTCGGCGGCAGGCTTAAAGCCAAATTTGGTGGCGATGACGACTTGCTCGCGGAAGGGCGCGAGGGCTTCGCCAACGAGTTCTTCGTTGGTGAACGGGCCATAAACTTCCGCCGTATCAAAGAAGGTCACACCGCGTTCGACAGCGGCGCGAATGAGCGCAATGGCCTCTTGCTTGTCGGCGGCTGGCCCATAGCCAAAGCTCATTCCCATACAGCCCAAGCCGATGGCCGAAACTTCCAAGTTGCTGTTTCCGAGTTTTCGTTTCTGCATAGTTCTCCCTTTTGTCTTCTATTGTTTGATGGGTAATTCTAAAGACTCCTGCGTACAAGCGGTAAGACGATACTGGCGAATGATTGTACAATCCTGCAAAAATGCTGCGCGCGGCATGCCAAACGAAACCAATGAGGCTAAGATAAACTGATGAACCCAAAAGAAGCGAAACGTGAAGCACAAAGAGCGCAAAGCAACCGGGAAGAACTGGTCGAGCGCATCGCGCGCGCACTGCCTGAAGATGGAACCCTGGATGTTTCCACCAGCTTTCGGCTCGCCCGTTCCTCCCGTCCGACGGAGCCGATTCATTCCCTGTATCAACCTGCCTTTTGCGTGGTTGCTCAGGGCTGCAAACAGGCGCTTTTAGGCGAGGAAGTATTCCGCTACGATCCGGGACATTACTTAATTTACACGGTTGATTTGCCGCTCACTTTTCAAGTCGAAGAAGCCTCGCCAGAACGGCCTTATCTCGGTTTCCGGCTGAACCTGGATTCTTCTCTCGTCGCTTCGGTCATGATGGAATCCGGTCTGGAACCGAAAAAGGGTAACGCAAGTTTGAAGGCGATGGACGTCAGCCCGCTGGAAGCCAATTTGCTCGACGCGGTGGTCAGATTGGTGCGGCTGCTCGACGCGCCGCCTGAGCTTAAAGTGCTTGCACCGCTCATCAGCAAAGAAATCATTTTCCGGCTTTTAGCGGGCGGGCAAGGCGCACGGCTGAGCCATCTCGTGGCCGCAGCGGGAGACACGCGCCGTATTTCCCAGGCCATCGGCCATTTGCGCGAACGCTTTGACCAGCCGCTCAGAATTGATGATCTCGCGCACGAACTCGGAATGAGCGCTTCCGGCTTCCATCATCATTTCAAATCCGTCACGGCGATGAGTCCCTTGCAGTTTCAGAAACAAATACGACTCCAGGAAGCACGCCGTCTGATGCTCGGCGAAAACCTGGACGCCGCGAGCGCCGGGTTCCGTGTGGGCTACGAAGACCCGGCCTACTTCAGCCGCGACTACAAGAAGCTGTTTGGCGCTCCGCCACAACGTGACATCGCCAGACTTCGTAGCAATCTGAAACTGCAAGCAAGTCCCGCGCTTCCTTTACAAAAAGCGGTTACGCCAAACTAAAGCCGTGCCTGGTCATCGGCAGCGTGCGAAGGCGCTCGCCTGTTGCAGTGAATATCGCGTTGCAGACCGCAGGCAAAATCGGCGGCAACGCCGGTTCGCCCAAGCCAGTTGGCGCATTGTTGGACTTCACCCAATGCGCTTCAATGGGCGGCGTTTGCGACAACTTCAACATTGGGCGCTCGTGATAGTTCGATTGCACGACGCGTCCATTTTTCAACGTGATTTCCTGAATGAGTTCGCTCATGCCGTCTATGACTGCGCCTTGCGTCAGATTTTCAGCCATCGAAGGATTGATGATGTGGCTGCCGATGTCGCCTGCGCTCCAGACTTTAATTGACCTTCACTTTTTTGTTCGCCGACACGGTGACTTCGGCGACCTGAAGTGGCTGAGATGGAACGCGACGCCCAGCGCAGCGGCGTCTCCGGGTCGCCGTTGAATTGCTGATTCTTTCCGTTTACTTTCAACTTGATCATAAATTTTCCCCTCAGTTCTTCCGATCTACTTTTTCTTCACGTCGTAGCAGAGCAGCAGGTCCTGATCGCGGATGTACAGTTTGCCATTGGCAATGACCGGGTGCGTCCAGGCCTGCTCACGGGTGCGTTCCGGCTGCTCGAAGCGGCCACGTTCAATATACTTCTCACGGTTTGGCTCGATCAGGATCATCGTTCCCGACTCGGCGCGTAAGTAAAGCCGCCCGTCCGCCATCGCCAGCGATCCTTTCGGCGCCTGGCGTTCACGCCACAAAACCTCGCCGGTTTTGAAATCAAGACAAACCAGAAAACCGCCCTCGTTGCCGCCCGCCGCGCCATACAACGCGCCGTCCACGACGATCATTCCGCCGTGATGGTTGCGCACGTGGTTGGTGAAATAGACTTCGGTAGCTTTGATCTTGCCATCGGCTTCCTTGCTCAGTTTGACTGCGCCGCCGCCGCCTTCATACGCCGAAGAGCCGAACACCAGGCCGTCCTGATAGATTGGAGTCGAGCAGGTAATGTGGGCCGCGACGGGATCATATTGCCAGAGAACTTTACCCGAAGCCGCTGCAAACCCGGCCAGTGTCTTCGCGGTGAATTGCACGTACTGGCGCACGCCCTCGAAGTTGATCGCAATGATCGAGGCGTAGCTCGCTCCCGCTTCAGGCCCGCGATTAGGGCCGCCGCGACCGCTGCGCCCGCTGCTGGGCGCGGTACGAATAGGCACTTCACTCTTCCAGATCGTTTTGCCGGTCATTTTGTCGAGCGCCATCAGCGCCGCGTCCGGCGCGCCGGGCGAACAGATGAGTTTCTCGCCATCCACCAGCACCGATTCGGCGTAGCCCCACGTCGGGACAGCCGCGCCAAAATCTTTCACAAAGTCCTTGCGCCAGACCTCCTTGCCCTCGGTCGTGTAACAAACGAGTTCGCCGAACTGACTCATGATATAAAGTCGGTCGCCGTCCACCGTCGCCGTACCGCGCGGCCCCGACGGCGTGAACATCATTCCGACTTCGCCACTGCGACCGATTTTGGCCTTCCATAAGAGTTCGCCGTTGGTTTCTTTCAGCGCGAAAACCCAGGAAGCGTCGCCGACATCGCCCGACGTATAAACGCGGCCTTTGCTGATGGCGACGCCGCCCATGCCGCTGCCGATGCCTTTGGCCTTCCACGCCAGCGGCGGCCCTTTTTCAGGCCACTCTTGCAGCAAGCCACGTTCTTTGGAAATGGCGTTGCGATCCGGCCCCTGCCACTGCGGCCAATCGAAAGACGCTTGCGCGAAGGCTGACGCGCTGAGCAGAACCAGCACTAGAAAAAATGCGAAATGTTTCATGGCGATAAGCTCCTGTTCAGATGATGAGACGACATTATGGAGAGGCTTCCCAGAGAAGCCTCCCCATAATACATTTGATAATCATCTCGGTCGGCACACGCGCCGCTTACCGGGTCGTGACGGTTTCAGGCTTGACGCTTTTTTGCGCTATGTGGCGGGTGGTCTCTTCGGCCAACTTACGCTCCAGCCCCAATCACGGCAACTCGCGACCGATGTTATTTCCTGCTGCCCAGAAGCGTGCAAGGAAGTATTTGTCCTCGTAGCGGCGGAACTCCAGCTTGCTCGCTTCGGGCGTCCCTGCGGACTGTAACTCTTGCGCGTTGAAGACTACCTGCGCCTGGCTATCATCGGCGCGCAGCAGAAATCCGTTCCCACTTTTGGCGCTCGTGCGGTAAATCGTGTAGTCACCCGCCGGGAGCGCCGTCTCCCCAACGTAGAAATCGAACGGGATGGTGACGGTCATCGTTTTGGTCGTTTGTGCTGAGGCGGCGATGCCCAGCATCAGGACCAGACTCAAGCTTGCGGCGATATGGAATAACTGTTTCTTCATTTCGTATGATCTCCTTGAAAAATTCGTATGGCCGGATTGAAAACCCGCCCGTGATGTTCATTGATTGCCCTCACCTGCATGAGACGGAATCTGGCAACAAAACCCGCCACACTGACGCAGGATTTTTTCTCGCCTCGCGAAAATAATGGCAAACGATGGAATTGGCGAACCGCTGTGATAAGTTGTAACCTGCGCAACCAGTCCACTGTCTGAGGAAAATGATGATGGAGTCTGGCCCACAACAAATCACGCAACTGCTCCTGGCCTGGGGCAACGGCGACGAGCGGGCACTCGCAGAGTTAATGCCGTTGGTCTACGACGAACTGCACAAGGTGGCGGCGCGACATCTGCACCGCTTGCGTCCGGGGCATACTTTGCAGACCACGGCACTGGTCAACGAGGCTTATCTGCGCTTGATTGATGCCAGCCAGGTACGCTGGCAGAATCGGGCGCACTTCTTTGCCGTCTCGGCGCAACTGATGCGGCGCATCCTGGTGGACTTCGCGCGCCAGCGGCAGAACCTCAAGCGCGGCGGCGGGGCGCAGCAGGTTTCGCTTGATGAGGCATTGGTGATTGCGCCGGAACGCGGAGCCGACCTGATCGCTTTGGACGATGCGCTCCATCGTCTGGCGGCGCTCAACGCGCGTCAGGCGCAGGTGGTCGAGTTGCGTTACTTCGGCGGGCTGACTGAGGAGGAAACGGCGGAGGCGCTGAAAGTTTCGCTGCGCACCGTGCAGCGCGAATGGAATCTCGCTCGACTCTGGCTCTACCGCGAGTTGAACACGGGAGGCAATGATGACGCCTGAGCGATGGGAGCAGATCGGCCAGCTTTATGAGCAAGCCAGAGAGCTTGCGCCCGGCGAGCGCGCGGCGTTGCTTGACCGTGCTTGTGCGAGCGATGCGGAGTTGCGCCGCGAGGTCGAGTCGCTGCTCGCGACTGAAGCCACCATTGGTAACTTCATTGCAGCCCCCGCGCTGAAAGATGCAGCCGCGTTGCTGACCACTGAAGCGCCGGGTATGCTGGTCGGCAAACAGCTCGGTCATTATCAAATCCTCTCGTTCATCGGCGCGGGCGGAATGGGCGAAGTTTATGCCGCAGAAGACCAGCGTCTCGGACGTAAGGTCGCCATCAAGCTGCTGCTCGCGGGAATCGCGCAGGATGAAGACCGACTGCGGCGCTTTGCACAGGAAGCCCGTGCCGTCGGGATGCTTAATCATCCCAACATTCTCACTATTCACGATGTCGGCACACATCAAGGCGCGCCCTACCTTGTTTCGGAATTACTCGAAGGCGAAACGCTGCGCGACCGGTTAAAAAAAGGGGCGCTCTCACCATCCAGGTCAGTAGACATCGCGCTCCAACTCGCGCGCGGACTGGCGGCGGCGCACGAACGAGGGATCGTGCATCGTGACCTGAAACCGGAGAACCTGTTCATCACCACCGACGGGCGCGTCAAGATATTAGACTTTGGTTTGGCCAAGCTGACGCAGCCGCAGTTCAATGGGACAGATCCCAACGGCCAGGCATTCTCTATCGTTCGTTCCAATCCGGGATTGGTGATGGGGACGGTCGGTTACATGGCGCCGGAACAACTGCGTGGCGCAGAGACAGATCACCGCGCCGACATCTTCGCCTTCGGCGTGATCCTCTACGAAATACTCACTGGCGAGCGACCTTTCCGCGGCAACTCGATGGCCGACACGATGAGCGCGATTCTCACGCAAGAGGCCCCGCAGCTACCCGCGCCACTCAGCGTGCAGGCGCCCGGCCTGGCGCGTCTCGTTCACCGTTGTCTGGAGAAACCGGCCCCACAGCGTTTTCAATCGGCCAGTGATCTGGGCTTTGCGTTGGAAGCTTTGACCATCCCACTGCTCAATTCTTCCGGCGCTGACCAGGCGGCGGCGGATGCAACCGTAAATAAAAGCGCGCAGACTTTGCGATTCAAGCCTGGCTTACGTCGTATGAATTGGCTGGGCTGGGCTGGCTGGGGGCTGGCCTTGCTCTTTATGATCGCGGCCATCGGGCCGTGGTTGAGTCATTTCAGACGACCGGCTACCACGCCCAGAGTCGTGCCGTTTACGAGTTTTCCGGGGCAAAAGTCCACCCCTGTCTTTTCACCCGACGGCAATCAAATCGCCTTCATCTGGGATGGTGGCGACGAAGCGCGCGAGCGCGGTGTCTATGTCAAATTGATCGGTGAAGGCGCGCCGTTGCGAGTGGCCTCCAATCCCGGCCTCCAACTCGCCTGGTCGCCGGATGGGCGCTCCGTTGCATTCGACCGCGCAGGCAACGATGGAGGGATTTTCACGGTGCCAGCGACCGGCGGCCCGGAGCGCAGATTGACGGAACTCGGCGGCTCCTTCGCCTGGGCGCCCGATCAAAAGGCGCTGGCCGTCGCCCGCCGCAATTCACCGCAAGAACCTTTCAGCATCGTTCTGGTTACGCTGGAAACAGGCGCGACGCGCAAGCTGACCAATCCTCCAGCCGGTTCCGTCGGCGACCAGTCTCCGGCGTTTTCGCCGGACGGGCAGAAGCTGGCGTTTCTTCGCAGCCCCGGCACTCAGGTGGGCGACATTTATGCCGTTCCCATCACCGGCGGTGAACCGCAACGACTGACTTCCGATAATTTGTATCTCAGCGGCGGTCTGGCCTGGACGACAGACGGGCGCGAAATCGTCTTTTCTTCAACGCGCGGCGGCCTGCCTACACTATGGCGAGTGCAAGCCGCAGGGGGAAAATTGCGGCGTGTGATGGGGATTGGGGAATACGCGCTTCAACCAACCGTCGCGCGCACTGGAGAGCGGCTGGCGTATCTCTATCGCAAGACAGACACGAATATCTGGCGCGCGCCCGGCCCGCTCTCGACCGCGCCAACAACTGAGCCAACCCGACTCGTTGCCTCCACGCGCGAAGAATACAGCCCGCAGTTTTCCCCTGACGGGAACCGCATCGCTTTTGTCTCCGACAGCAGCGGCAGCCGGGAAATCTGGGTCTGCGACAGCGACGGGGGCCATCCGGTGCAACTGACCAATTTCGGCGGCAGCCATACAGGTTCGCCACGCTGGTCGCCGGACGGACGGCAGATTGCATTTGATTCGCGGCCTGCGGGGCTGAGCAGCATTTACGTGATCAGCGCAGCGGGCGGCTCTCCGCGCCAACTGACGGACGGAAAGTCTGAAAACGTGTTGCCGAGTTGGTCGCGCGACGGGCGCTGGATTTATTTCGGCTCACGCCGCAGCGGTGACTGGCAAATCTGGCGGATGACGGCGACCGGCGAACAAGCCGAGCAGGTAACGAAGAACGGCGGCTATGAAGCTTTTGAAGCGGCGGACGGCAAGGCCCTCTACTACGCCAAACACGAGCCGGGCATTTGGCGCTTGTCCCTGGCCGGCGGTGAAGAGACGCGCATCATTGAGCAAGGAAAATGGAACTATTGGGCGCTGCTTGAACAGGGGATCTGTTTTCTCGATCAGCGCGCGCTGCCGCAACCTGCTCTCGAATTCTATAACTTCGCCACCTCCAAAATAACCACGTTCAGCCGGATTGAGCGCGTCAGAGCTGTCGGCAGCTTGCTGGGGTTGTCCGCTTCCGCCGATCCAGCGTGTAGCTGCCCGGTTCGAGGAAGGTGAATGTATATTGCCCGTCATCGC
>CAYWDW010000152.1:0-9356 GCA_964457105.1 uncultured Heliobacteriaceae bacterium | reverse complement strand
CGACAAAGGCCACATTGACCGGCGCGGCGTTGAGTTCCCTGCCGATCTCGTCACACACGGCCTGCGGGTCGCGTTCGCCGTCAAGCAGGTGATGATGTTCAATGCCGGTCGGGCCGATCAGCCGTTCGATCAGATACCGGCGAAAGCTGGCCGGATGCGCGAGCGGCAGGCCGATGTATTCATCCAGGTGAAACAGTTCGACCCGCGACCAGTCAAGCTCCGGCGTCGCGGTCAGCGCCCTGAGAAAATCGAATTGCGAAGCGCCGGTCGCCGCGATGATGCGCACGCGGCCCGTCGCCCTGATCGCCTGTTGCATCAGCTCAGCCGCCTGTTCCGCCGCGTGGCGTCCGAGGTCCGCGCCGTTCTCAAAAACTTTGATCTGCATGGTGTGTGTCTCCGGTTTGCTCAGTCCATCCACCGCCCTGAGTTCAGCAGAGTGTGCCTCAGCGCAGGACAGAACAAAAGTGCTTACAGCGATTTTCACGTGAGTGCGAACGGAGGAATTCGGAATTCGGAATTCAGTAGTCGGAATGAAGAGAAGCTGCCGTCTCGCTGCTTCCGGTCATCTGTCATCTGCCATCCGCCATCTCGCTTTCAGCTCCTGTGCCTCACGCAGGGAAGACCAGAAGGCCCGGATGCTGGCAGGCAGAATGGCGGGCGGGCTGATGCGCTGCCAGCCGGCAGGATTCAGAAAGCGGCCCGGCTCGCATTCGCGCCAGGCATTCTGCTGATGCCGGACGTAAACAAAAACTCCGGGGTTCGCCAGGCGCTTCAGCCGCGCGCCACCATTGACCGCCGCGTCAATCAGCCCGGCATCCTCAGCCAGACTGCGGTCTGGATAACTCAGCCCCTGCTCAAAAAGCTGTCGCCGACACACGAGCGTGCCGCCATGCACATTGCCCACAAACATGCGCGCGTGCAGGTCCGGCTGTGTCGTCCAGAATTCACCCGTCGCCAGCGACAACACGCAGGAGTTTTCGAGTCCCGTCAGATCAGCTTCACCGCACACAATCGGCGCTACCTGATAACGCAAACGGTCCGCGGCGTACCAGTCATCATCGTCCCAGTGCGCGATGATTGCGCCGCGCGCGTGCTGCACCGCCAGATTGCGTTTGGCCCCGATGCTCGCGCGTTCCGCCAGCCGCACGTAAATCACTTCAGGCCGATGTGCCACCAGATCAACTATCGGATCATCGCCATCATCCACGACGACGAGTTCACGATGCGGATAATCCTGCGTCTGAAATGTGCGCAGCGCCTCGGCCACAAAAGCCCGGCGATTGCCCGTCGGCATGATGCACGACACCAGCGGCCAGTCCTGAATAGCTGACGTGAGCGGCAGCCGGTAAAAATACAACTCATCGCCGAGCAGTTCACGCACGGTGCTGCCCGGCTCACGCTGCCAGCATCCGCTGCCGGTCTCCTTCGGGCTGGTATTGCCAGCGTGAATCATGCCCACACAGAGCGCCGGATTTTTCAGGTCGCAGATGCGGCCCGGCTGACTGAAAACGAACTGTGTGTCTTCGCCAATCTGAAGGTCAGCGAATCTGTGCGCCAGCCAGCAGACGCGCCGATAAGCCAGCGTGTTGCCTCCGACCCAGGCAGCGCCCGGCGCTTCATACCTGTATCGCCACGCCTGATCGTTCGCCGCATCGTAATAAAGCAACTGACTTGAACCGCAGACTTCAGCTTCATTGCCAATCAGCGCCTGCACCTGCGCCCGCACGCGCCAGGGCGGATACCAGTCGTCATCATCCCAGTGCAGGATGATTTCGCCGCGCGCCTGTTCGCACGCCAGATTGCGCTTGGCTCCGATGGTCAGCTTCTGATCGAGCCGCAGCCAGCGCACTCTTTTGTCATCAGGCAGACAATTGCTGATGGCATCAGAACCATCATCCACGATCAGCAGTTCCAGATTCGGATAGTCCTGTCGGAAAAAGCAGCGCAGTGATTGCGTTATAAAGCTGCGCCGGTCGCACGTCGGCATGATGCAGGTGACCAGCGGCGGGCTGACTTCAAGCTGCATGGATGTTTGCCCGGCAGGCACGAGTTCAATCGGCGAGCGGCTCAGCGGAGTTTCAGTTGTCAGCGGTCGCCTGATTGCAATCAGCTCAGCAGGCGCAAAGTTCGGGCATTCATCACCGCGACAATGCGCGCGGTAATCGTTCTTTTCACCGCGCAACCGTGCGCCGCAGAAGTGGTCCTGATAGCGGCGCTTGTTCGTTTCAAACAGGCGCGCCTCTTCCCTGCTCCGCCGTTCACTGAACGGCGCGCGATGCACGTAAGCGGCGCCGGCCCACACGCCCCGCCATCCGGCACGGGCGGCGCGAATGTTGTAATCCATCTCCCAGCACGGGCCGGGGCCGTAGCTTTCATCAGCGCCGCCGATGGCCTCAATCACTTCGCGCCGCACGACGTAACAGAAATCTGCCAGGCTGTAGAGCGGCTGCAGCACGCGCCATTCATTGCCGAAGCGCCGCGCCGTTGCCTCAGCCATCAGCGCAATTTCTGCGGCACTGCCGCCAGCCTGCGGATCAATGCCCTGCTCGTTCCAGCAGCAGTTGGTTGACGGCCCGGCCAGCCCGTTTGTTGCATCAGCATTGAGCGCAGCCAGCAACCGCTCAAGCCAGCCTGGCCCGACCAGCGCGCCGCTTTCAAGCAATACGATCACATCAGCGTCAGTCTCCGTGGCCAGCCGATTGAAACAGGCCGCCGCGCCCCGCACGTCTGCCGTGCCTGACTGCTTCAGTGCCGACAACGCAGCAAGCTGCGCGCGCGTCGCCGCGTCCGGGCCATCAGGCAGCAACAGCAGTTCATAACTGCCTGCGGTCTGCGCGCGCACGCTGCCCAGCGTGGCCAGCAGCCTTGCCGGCTCCGCGTAAACCTGAATGCCGATACAGATCCTCTGCATTCCGAATCCCGTCACTGGTTTTGGCCCGGCACGCGCGCGTCAGCGAGCGCCCAGGCCGTGCGCCGTGCGCTCGCTTCATCCGACCTGCAAAGTAAAGATCGCATCTCCGCCCGGAGCATTGTTGCCCGACGGCAAACCGACGAGTTCACCATCCAGCAGCGCTCCCTGCGAAGCGATGACACTGCCGCGCAGCGCGACGCGATAAGAACCGGGCGGCAACCCCGGCGCGCCTGCGACCTGCGCGACCCAGCGCGCGGTGCTGCTGTCGGGCGTAAACAGAATCTGCCCCGGCATCGCCGCGCCCGTCGCGCTGTTGACGATGAAACTCTGATTGGGCACCACCGTGTTCGGATCGGGCGGCGCATTGAACTGCACCTCAATCGCGTTGGGCGGCGCGGTCGGCGTAAACGGCACGGTCAGGCCTGGCGGGTTGAAATTGCTCAGCACGCCCAGCACTGCCGGATTCGGATTGGATGGATTCTGCCCGACGGCCAGAATGCGAATGCGATTGATTTTGAGCAGCGCGGGCGCAGGCGGCGGCACGACGCGAAACCACATTTCGAGATCGCCGCCGCGCAGGTTGTCGCCGCTCGGCAATCTGATGTCGGTATTCGCTTCAGACCTGAACCCGAAGACTTCGCCGTCAAGATACAAAGTCGGATCGGTGCGCGCCTGGATGAAATTGCCCTTCAGCGTCAGCCGCGCCAGCACGCTGTCACCGCGTTTGAATTCGCGCATCATCTGAAATAATCGCTCGATCATCCATTTTCTGGTCTCCGGCGCAGGCACCCAGAAAATCGTATCGTTATCAGAATTGACGCCAGCCAGCAAAATCAGCGGCTGAAAGCCAATCACCGCATCGCCCCACAACTCCCGGTCCACGTTACTGAACGGAAACGGCATTTCAAGCGTGACGATGCACACGGGATTGTTGCGCACTGAAGCCTGATCGGGGTCGGCATCGCAGGTAATGCCGATGCCGCGCACGAGGTCAGTCACCGGCACAGCCGTATCGTTGCGCAGCGGCTGACCACTGAGCAGCTTGATGGCTGTCACGTGAATGCCCGGCTCGCGGCTGAATTCAGTCAGCGGCTGAAACTGCTTACGACAATCGCGCAGCGTGATCGTGCGGCCTTTGACTTCGGCCAGCGCCAGGCGACAGAAATGATGCCGCACGCCTGCGGGTGATTGCGGGATCGGATTGTTGTTCGGAACTTCAAAGGGCGGCCACTCAACATCGCCTGTGGCTGTGCGCGCGGGAATCAGCCAGTAATCACCGGCTTTGTACGTCCCCTCGGCAAACTGCACCTGCACGCCGCTTTCAAGCTCCAGCCAGTCTGCCGCCAGCTTCACGCCACTGGCCGACGCCGTGTTGCCAGACTGATCCCAGCGCCGCAGCTTCAGTCGCGGTCGCCCGGCCAGCGCGGCCAGCGAGGCGCTGAGCGTCAGCCTGCGCGTCGCCGTGTCAACATTGCTGATCTGCACGAGCGGGCGCGGCGCTGACTTC
This sequence comes from uncultured Heliobacteriaceae bacterium, assembly GCA_964457105.1. Classification (GTDB taxonomy): domain Bacteria; phylum Acidobacteriota; class Blastocatellia; order RBC074; family RBC074; genus DASRDU01. Next base: position 4,938 of record CAYWDW010000152.1, on the reverse strand, counting down.
AACTCCGCTTCGTCATCAACGACCTCAACCCACTGCCCGTTGGCAAAGCCCAGGACTTCATCCCTGCCGACATCGGCGACGGTGATGACGTTTCCGGCAATCTGTTCGATGCTCGTTTCGACGGTGGCATTGTCGCGCGACCATTTGAATGTCGCCGTGTCACGCGCTCCGCCGGTGTGCACTTCGACGCGATAAAGCTGATTTTCGAGCCGCCGATAACCTGCGCCGGGCGGCAGCAGGCACGGGTCTTTGGGGTCTTCGGCAACTGTGGTGCGCGCATTCAGCCGACCGGTGGCAGGCGCGATGAGCGCGTTCCATTCAGGGAATGCAGTCTCGCACGAGGGCGCCGCGCTGGCGTTTGCTTTGACCGGCAGGAATCTGACCTGCCAGACCGTTTTCAGCCGCGTCGCCGTGTCCGGCCCGCCCAGCGCGACTTCACGCAGGCGCGGATCATCAAGCGCCGTCACTTCGCGCTGCCACGCATCAAGGTAAACCAGATAAACGCCATCGCTGAGATTGAGCACCTGCTGACCAGTTGGCGGACTCGTCGGCGGGCTGGCGGCGGTCGTTGCAAAATCAGGATTCGGCAGGTCAGGCTGCGTCAGGTAAGTCGTGACGCGGCGCATCGTCGCGCCTGCGCTGCGATCAGCCGTCAGGTCCGCATTGAAGCTCAGCACCAGACCAGCAACAGCCGTGATCTGCAGCATCTGGTCCGGCTGATTCGGCGCAGCGATCATCACCCACTGCCCCGCTTGCAACGCGCGGCCATCAACGATCAGCGATGAAACAATCGCCTGGTTCGGCTGCACGGTCTGATTGCCCTGCGTGAAAGTCACCGCGACCGCCGTCGCTTCGAGTTCGCACAACAGCCCGCCGACATAGATTCGCCCAGGCGAGATCGTCACGTCAGCGCCGTTTGGAACTGCTTCGATTTTGAATCCGCCGCCCGTGCGCGGCGCGCCGCACGGCCCGATCACATCAACTGTTTCGGTCTGCGTGCGATGATGCTGAATGGCGAGCTGTTCGTTCCAGTCGGCATCCACCTGCACCCGGCCCTGCTGTTGCAGCACGCCGCTGTAATGTTTCTGCGGATCAAATGTTCTGCGGCTGATGTCGCCCATCTTGTGCCTCCGTGTCCAGCGACCTGACCGCTTCGCCGGACATTCAATTGAATCAGCTCTAACTCAGACCGCGCAAGATCGGTGCAGTACCGCGCGCGTCAGCAAGCGGTTACTCGCCGGGCCAACCGCTTGCTGACGCGCGCGGTACTGCACCGGATACGCAATCTAACTCGCCAGAAAGATTCCCGCTTCAAGTCCGAAGCGCAGATATTCAGCCAGGCGCGCGCGCAGGTTGCCGATGCGCTGCGGCTGAGACAGATCGTGAAAGGCCCCCATCTCGGCCTGATCGTCAGCGCCTGCGCTGATCTCGATGGCGCAGCGTTCATCCAGTTGCCCGTAGCCCGCATCGCCGTAACGCAGTGAAGTAAAGACCGGACGCAGGCGCGCGGCATCGCTCGCTTGTTCAGGCTGACAATGAAACCGGCGCGGCAGTTGCGCATCCGGCGGCACGTAACAAAACCTGACGCAGCCCTGCTGCAACCGGGTCGCCCGCACCGGCGCAGGCCAGTTGTCAGGGACAGACAACGCCGCAAGGAAGATTGAATTTGCCGCCAGCTCCATCAGCCGCGTGTGAACCCTGCCGATGATTGTGCTGTTTGTGACGGTCAGCGGCGCGCCTGCGCTGAAGCTGTCAGGCGCGGCATAAGCAATGGCGCTGTCGGCCAGCGCATCAACAATGCTGTTGCTGATGCTGAACTGAGCTTCATCAACACTTCTGATGGCGCCGATGATTGAGTCTGCGATTTCAACTTTGATATTCGCCGCTTCGATCAGCAGGCGCGGCGCGGGCGGTTGCGCGGGAACGCTGCCGATGGCCGGACTCGCTCCGGGCACGAGCGTGCAATGTCGCAGGCTCAGTTGAGCAGGCTGATTCGGCTGACCTGCGTGCATCTGCGGCACGCTGATCGCGCCGCCGCTGATGAGCAGGCCGTTGATGACGAATTGCGAACCTGCGCCGCCGCTGACGGTCATCGCCCCGCTGAGCGCCAGCATCGGACGGCGCTTGTCAGCCGCGCGCAGTTCGATCTTTTTGCTTTCAGGAATAATGACTGCCGGGGTTTCCAGGTAATAGTCGTTGTTTTCAATCTCGACCGCCCCGCCGGTCGTGACGAGCTGATTCAGCGCGGCCTGAATAGTCGGCTGCTGCGATGGTACCTTGATGACCGGCTGCAAAGTCGCGTCAAAGGTGACGGCGCGATTGTATTCACCGCCGCCCATTTCAGCGCTGAAGCCGTAATGCCACGTCACGCGCACCTGCGCGTTCGGCCCCGTCGTTTCAGGCAGGACGAGGCGACCCAGCGCCGGATCAATGGCGAATTTGTCCTTCGGCTTGTGCGCCCAGTCGCCGCCCTGATCTGACAGATTGCAGATGCTGATGTCATCAGCCGCAATGGTCGCGTCGTTCACCCTGAGCAGCAGGCTTTTGTCAGCGCCGTAATAAATCGCCTTGTCACGATCAGTCACGCGGCGGCTGAGCGGCATTGGCACATTGACGGCTGCGGCCAGGTGCGTGATCTGATCTTCGCTGACCGGATTGTTGTAAAGCGGCGTGTCCTGGCCGAGCGGGTTGAATAGAAATCTGCGCTCATCAACTTTGAAGGCGGGCGCGTCGTGCAACGCAAAGCTGCCGAGACGCCACAAAAAGATGCCGACGTTCGGAATGTTGTATCTGCCGCGACGGCCTGAAATCAGGCGCACATCGGCGGTATGCGCCACTGCATCGAACGGCGTGCTGATGCGTTCCAGCGTTTCCTGGTCGCGCAGGTGCGGCGTGGCCAGGTTGTTTTTGCGAATGTGATTCAGATACTGCGTCGTGGCGAGCAACTGAAAATATTCGACGACGCTCGCATCCCATCCGGTCACGTCGCGCGCCAGTTGTTCGAGGACTGACGCGGTGCCCTTGCGCCGCCGGTAAGCCAGCGTGTTGGCCACCTGCGCGCGCTGACTGAATGTCGCATTCGGAAAAACGAACAGGCCGCGCGCGCCGACCAGATCGCCGATGTAAGGCACAACCCATTCCGCGCACGTCTCAATGAACTGATCGTCATAAAGCTGATCCAGATCTTCTTCCAGCACGGCCATCTGTTCAGCGATGACCGCAAGCATGGCCCTGAGCGGCCCGTCTTCGCCCGGCGCGGCAAGCTGCTGATCGCGGATGCGGTAAAGCGCCGGCAGCAGCGCCGACAATTTGTTCACGTCGAAACTCACTTCATCACCTCCAGCGCGACCGGGCGCGGGTCCAGCGTCAGCAGTTCAGCCGCAAGGAACTGTTCGCCGCCGGCGCGCGGCATCTTTGCTGCCAGCCGCTGCTTCAGTTCTGCTGCTGTTGCGGTGGCATTCACCTCAGACGCGAAAAATGCGTTCACATCCACTGCCACCACGCCGCGCACGTTTTGCATCACGGCCACCACTTCGCTGAGGCTGACCGGCTGACCGAGACTGCGTGCCGCGAATGAAAACTGTGTGCGCAATCGCTGCTCAACAGCGGCCAGCACTTTTTCCGGCAGCAAATCAGCGTCAGCTTTCACCGCCGCAGCAAGCTGAAACAGGCGCGGCTCGTATGACTGCACGATCAGCGGCACCTGCGGATCACCGGCTGCCAGCATGGCTTTGAGCAGATGCTGATAAAGCGGGCTGTCGCGGCTGACTTCAGCGCCATTCGATCCGGCCACGGTCACAAATACGACTCGCCTTTCACCGTGCCAGGCCCACGTCGCCAGCGCCTTGTCAATGCCTGCGAACGCGCGGGCGAAGTCTTCGTAATCCTGCAGCGACACGATGCGCCCCAGCGTCAGCACCGTCAGCGGCGCATTGCGGCGCGCGTCGTCGCGGCTTTCAGGGTCAGCGGCTCCGCTCGCGGCAATTGGATTGAGCGCGCCTTTGACGCCGAGCGGGCGCGCCATCAGTTGCGAAAGCTGATTCGCTTTGACATTGCCCGCAAGGCCGATGCCCTTGCGATAGCGCGCCCTGACGTTCTGCTGCCCGGTTGGCAGGCGCGCGCCGGTCCTGCCGTCACCAAACATCACAGTCGTGTTGCCCGCGTCATCGTGGCGCGTGATGTAAATGCGTTCGTCAGGGCCGTGACCAAAGAAGCCTGGCGCTTCGTGCCAGAGCAGATCGTTGACGCGCACTTCAAGCGTCGTCTGCGCGCCGCTCGGCGTGGCAGCGCTCGTGTAAGTCAAAGGCGGCTGCCGCAGCGTGAACTGCTGAAACGCCTGCGTCGCGTCGCCGCTGCCCAGAATCTCCTCGTTGATGCCGGGAATGCCCTGCACCGTTTCGCCGTGCGTGGCCAGCGCCACGTTGGCATTGATCGTCACCGTTTCGCGGACGTATGAATTGGCCAGCGCCGCGTGCAGCGTCAGCCGGGTGAAGCCGTCGGTCTGTAACACCTGCTCGACTTTATCAATCACGGCCAGTTCACACGCCCTGACGCCGCGCACTGCGTCGAGTTCACCACAGACGATGATCCGCTGCCCGGCAAAAAGCCCGTCAACAAAGCCGTCAAGTTCGATCACCGATTGCGCAACCGGAGCTTCAATCGGCAAACGAGCCAGCGGGAGTTCTTCGCTTTGCGCAAAGATGGTCGTGTTGCGAATGCTGAACGAACTGAAACCGGCGTTTGAATCAAGCGTCAGGCGCGTGACTTTGGCGCTCAGCGTGAAATCGGCTTTGGAAACTTCAGCGACGTTCTTAACCGCGTAAGGCTTCGCCGTGTCGCCGTCCTTCAGCACGACGCGGCTGCCTTCGACAATGGTTGAAAGCACGTTGTCGAGATAAATATTGCGCGTGCCTGCCGGTTCGTCGTGATAGTTGCTCA
>CAYWDW010000151.1:0-9399 GCA_964457105.1 uncultured Heliobacteriaceae bacterium | reverse complement strand
GTTTTCTCTTCACTTTATAATGCGTTAGCCCTGGCGTCCCCCCGGAGGCACCAGGTCGCTACCGCTCCCTGTACTGTTCCGGGCGCACGCGCCTGAAAACCGCTATAAGTTCAGGGAGACTGCCGGGACTCGAACCCGGAACCTTCGCGTTACAGGCGATGTAGTTCCATCCGCATTCGTCGCAACACTACTTTCCGGCGACAACATCGGTGAGAGTTTCTCCCCCGCAATCTGATGGAGGAGACAGGAGTCGAACCTGTTGTGCCCATGTACTCCCGACCAGCATTCGCCGGATTCAAAGATCAATATCAGAAACCAGCACAGGGCCGACAAGAATTGCCGAGACACAGTTTGTCAAGAGATGTAGTCCCGGCGGCATTCGGCCCCATTGATTGCAGATTGCAGATTTGAGATTGCAGATTGAAAAGATCACGTATGTGAACTGACTCAATCTGCAATCTCAAATCTGCAATCTGCAATCATCTCGCGCGCGTTAAATCGTCACCGCCTCGATCACGCCCACCCAGTGATCGGCGTTCAGACGGCCTGCGGCGAATTCGGCGATCACTTCAAAGACCTGATCGCTGAAACCGCCGATGTTCAGGATGTCTTCGCGCTCCTGCGCCTGAGTCGTGCCGTAAGGCTGGAGGTCGAGGCAGACCATCCGCGCCTGCGGGTTGCGCGACTTGAACTGCGCCCACTGTTTGATCGTCTCAGTGCGGCTGCCGCCCCAGTGACCGTGAATCGGTGAATCAATCCATGATTCATTGTCTGAAACATAGATCAACAGATCGCCACTGGCCCGGCGACGGTTCAGTTCGCGCAGCGGGGCGCTGCAATTCGTGCCGCCACACGGCAGGCTGGCGAGCTTTGCGGCATTGGTCATCACGCTGTCGCGCGGGTTCAGTTTGACCTTTACCACGTCGCTTTCAAACGGGATGACTTCGGCCTGCGGGTTGCGGCGCAACACTGCGGCGGCGACGAGCGCGGCCACGTCAATGCAGCGCACCTTTGAAGTCGCTCCCTTGCGATGACCTGTCACGGGCGAATGCATTGAACCTGAAATGTCCGGGAAGACGTAAACCTTACCTGAACTTTCAGGCACGTTGCCGATGGCGATTTCCATCGCATCCTGTAACGCTTCACGCACGACCTGCGGAACCCGGTCGTCGGTCATAGTGTATGCGGCCAGCAACTGGTACGGAAAGACGCGGGCCTTTCTCACTTCGCGTTCGTCGCGCAGCCGCTGCGCAATCAGCTCAGGCAGGCCCGGCTGATCGAACACGCCGTGACGCGCGAAGGTGTTCAGGTTCATGCGCGTCATCTGCCACGGAGCGCGCCGCGCAATCTGAGTCCATTCGGGCGCGCCGAGTTCCAGGCTGGTGAGCATCTGAAACGGCACATCGGGCAGTTCGCTCGTTGCGCCGGTCTTGAACTGCTCAAAGCGGCGAACTGCTTCCGGCAGGGCATCAACATTGATCCCGCGCCCGATCAGCCAGCCGAACAACGCCTGCCGGGTTTCTGAAACGGGACGCGGATGCGTCATCCTGATGATGTCAGCCAGGGACGGATCGTTACCGACTGAAGCTCTGAAGATCGCTTCGTCATCGCGCGCCGCGAACCATTCGCGGATCATGCGCTTCGGCGCAGTGCCGAGCGACTTGCGCCCGACCACGCCGGAACGCACGATCTGCACGAAGTTGCGCAGCATCCTGCCGTTGTCAATCACGCGCGGAAACACAGCCTGAAACAGCGCACGATCCTTGACTGAAAGAATCGCTACGAGCAGCGCCGGGATGTCTTTCATCTGTCCGCGCTCGCGGCAGAAAACCGCCGTGCGCGCGATGAATTCGGCGTCAACTTTGCCGCAGAGTTCGAGCGCCTTTGCCAGTTGCCCCTCGGCAGTCGCGTAAAAGGTCCTGTTGAAGCAGCCGGTCGCGGCGTACTGCGCAAGCTGATGCTTTGGCGTCAGGGCGTAAGCTCTGCCGCCTGCTTCGTTCACAGCGTCCGTGACCGGAAGCAGTTTGCCGACGACTGACTGAAAAATATTCTTGTTGGCCATCGCGTTCATCACTCCTGCATGTTGTCCGACAAGCTCATCAGCCTGTCGGACATCGCAGGTGCAGACGGCGTGCCAGAGAGACCATGACAGCGGCAGATGATCGAACAACTCAGGCAAGGCATTGATCCGCCGTGAGATTTCCTTTTTCCGGCTTTGTTCAGCCCTGGCGGTCGGGTATGATGCGCCGGGCATGATTTAGCTTATCGGCGAATACCCTGGATTTTATTCTATGGCAAAAGACATCGTGGTCATCGGCTTTCTGGGGCCGGTCAAGGATGGCGGGAGCGGGCCTGAACGGTGGGAACGCTGGCGTCCGACGGTCGCGTTGTGCCGACACGAACATCTGCTGATCAAAAGGCTGGAGCTGCTGACGCAGCCGCAGTTCCGCAATCTGACCCGCATCGTGACTGACGATCTTGCGACCGTCTCGCCCGAAACCGCAGTCCGCGTCACTCAGATCGAATTCAAAGACCCCTGGGATTTCGAGGAAGTTTATGCCACGCTGCACGATTTCGCCCGCGCTTACAAATTCAACACCGAGCGCGAAGACTATCTGATCCACATCAGCGCCGGATCGCACGTCATGCAGATCTGCCTCTTTCTGCTGACCGAAGCGAAATACTTTCCGGGACGGCTGGTGCAATCTTCTCCGCCGCGCCGACGCAGCGAAGCAGAAACCGGCAGCTTTGAAATCATTGATCTCGATCTGTCGCGTTATGATCGGCTGGCTTCGCGCTTTCGCCAGGAACAGACAGAAGGCGTCTCGTTTCTGAAGTCGGGCATTGCCACGCGCAACGCGAATTTCAACCGGCTGATTGCGCGCATCGAACAGGTGGCGATCAATTCGCGCGATCCGCTGCTGCTGTGCGGGCCGACCGGCGCGGGCAAATCGCAACTGGCCAGACGCATCTTTGAACTCAGGAAAGCGCGCCATCAGGTCAAGGGCGAGTTCGTCGAAATCAACTGCGCGACCGTGCGCGGCGATGGAGCGATGTCGGCGCTCTTCGGTCACGTCAAAGGCGCGTTTACCGGCGCGCTCAGAGATCGTCCGGGACTGTTGCGCGCGGCGGATGGCGGCGTGTTGTTTCTGGATGAAATCGGCGAGCTGGGGCTGGATGAACAGGCGATGCTCCTGCGCGCGCTCGAAGACAAAACCTTTATGCCGTTTGGCAGTGATCGTGAAGTCCGCAGCGATTTCCAGTTGATCGCCGGAACCAACCGCGATCTGGCCGCGCGCGTCAGAGAGGGCGGATTCCGCGAAGACCTGCTGGCGCGAATCAATCTGTGGATGTTCAGACTGCCCGGTCTGCGCGAACGGGTTGAAGACATCGAACCGAATCTCGAATACGAACTTGAACAATACGCGCGCCGCGCCGGAACCCTGGTGGCATTCAGTCGTGAAGCCCGCGCGCGTTTTCTGAAATTCGCGGCTTCACGCGGGGCGAGCTGGAAGGGAAATTTCCGCGATCTGAACGGCGCCATCACGCGCATGGCCACGCTCGCGGCGGGCGGCAGGATTTCAGTCGCAGTGGTGAACGAAGAGATTGACCGATTGCGCGCGGCGTGGAGCGATGCGGCGGGCAGTGATGATGACGCCCTGCTGCTTGCAGCTCATTTCGATGAAGAACAGATTGCAGCCATTGATCTGTTCGACCGCATCCAGCTTGCCGGAGTGATCAGAATCTGCCGTGAGTCGCAGACGATTTCTGAAGCGGGGCGCAGCTTGTTTCATTCATCGCGTGATCGCAAAAAAACGGCGAATGACGCCGACCGGCTGCGAAAATATCTGGCCCGCTTCGGCCTTGAATGGCGTGACCTGCGCCGGTCAGCAGACGATGAATGAGTCCTGCCCACTGTATTCCTACTATGCTGGCGTTCCCTGGTCCTTGTAATTGACTGCCGGGCTGCCCGACGGATAGAAGACGCCAAGCAGGCGCACGATTTCAGGTCCGGGATTTTCCAGACTGTGTCGCTGTCCCGGAGCCAGATAAATGCTGGTTCCGGGCGTGAATTCGCAGCTTTCATTGTCAGCGTGAAAAAGGCCGCAGCCCTGCAAAATAAAGATCGCTTCTTCGTAGGTATGATAATGGTGCGGCGCGCGGCCTGGCGGAATAACGCCCAGAAACTGCGTGACGCGCTGACAACCCAGATCCCTGTGCATGAGCAGACTGAAGGAACGGTCTCCGGCCATCTGCGCGGCACGCTCTGATTCGTGAATGACACGCGCAGGCGCTGAGGCGCTGGCCGATGACGGCGCTTTGCCGGGCAGAATTTCGACGCTGGTTTCTTCGGGGCAGCAGACGCTGATGACACCGAGCGGTTCAGCGTGCGGGTTCTCGAACTGATAAAGCGCGCCGGGCGGGAGGTAAACGGCGTGGCCCGTGCGCACCAGCTCAGCGTGACCGTCAATGTGGCAGACGCCAGCGCCGGAGTTGACATACAGCACTTCTTCGCTGTGTGCGTTGCGGCGCGCCGGCGCGATGCCCGCATGGTACAGGCTGATCGTCTGCGCTATTTCGCTGGCTCCGCTGCGACGGCTGATCGGCAGGCGATAACGACGAGAGCCTTCCGTCATCCATTCACCTTCATCTGGTGCCATCACGCGGCATCCGTTTGCAAGTAATTTCATCCGTTGCCTCCGTCTGCAATTTCATCAAGCGAGATCACAATCATCTCAGCCAGAATGTCGAAAACGCGCTGGCCTTCGGCGGCGCTGGCATCTGATGGCGTGCCGAAATAGGCCTGGTCGCCGCCAATTTCAAGAAAGCTTTTTGCTCCGGCGCGAATCGCCTGCGACAGACTGATCAGTTTTGGTTCAAGCGCCTGCCGCACTTCATCGCGCACCAGTTCGGGCCGCGCACTCAGCACGAGCGAGCTTTCATACTGCCCGGCGTGACAGGCTCCGCTCATAAATTCATCGGTGAGCATCTGTGCAAAGCGGCGGCGCGTCACATCAGGAAAGGCGACGGTCACGCCGGTCTGCGCTTTGACCTGTTCGCAGGCCGCGCGCAACGTTGCAATGTGCGCCGGTTCAAGATGCGCGTTGGCAATGGCCAGCCGACTGAATCCCTGACCGATGAGCGAAACAAAAACATCACGCACCAGCGCCGTTGCCGTTTCGCTGCGGATTGAAATGCTGCCGGTAAACCCGGCGCTGAAATCCGTCACGCTGTAAGCCACCGCCGGCAGCACCAGCGCCGTTTCACCGCGCGCTGACAACCGGCGGGCAGCGCGCCACGCCGTCTCTTCAGCAATGATGACATCAGTGCTGAGCGGCAGGTGCGGCCCGTGCGCTTCAGTCGAACCGACCGGCAGCAGCAGCGCGCACCGCGGATCGCGCGCCAGCAAATCGCGCAGTTCAGTCCACGTTCGATGGGCGAAATGAAAATCAGACATGAGATTGCAGATTGCAGATTGCAGATTGCAGATTGCAGATTGCAGATTTGAAAACATCGCCGCTTGCAATCTCAAATCTGCAATCTGCAATCTGCAATCTCAAATCTGCAATCTGCAATTACCTCAGGCTTTTTCGATCAATCTTGCCCCGGTCGTTTTTGGGCAGGCTCAGCACGAACTCGACGCGGCGCGGGTATTTATGCATGGCCAGCCGCGACTTGACGAAATCCTGCAGCGCGCGCGCCAGTTCGTCGCCGGCGCTGAACGATTCATGCAGCACGATGAAAGCTTTCGATTTCGTCAGACCGTCTGCGTCCTGAAAGCCGATGACCGCGCATTCACGCACGGCGGCGTGTTCGAGCAGGCAGTTTTCAACTTCGGTCGGCGAGACAAACACGCCGCTGACTTTCAGCATTTCATCGGTGCGCCCGCCGTACCAGAAATAACCGTCGGCATCGCGCGTGAACTGATCGCCCGTGGTGCACCAGTCACCGGCAAAAGTGGCTTTCGATTTTTCGTGCGACTGCCAGTAACACAGCGCCGCCGAATCGCCGCCAATCCGCAGCGTGCCCATCTGACCATCGGGCAGCGGCTGATGATCCGGCCCGACAATCTGCGCCTCGTAACCCGGCACCAGTTGCCCCAGGCAGCCGGGTTTCACGTCGCCAAAGCGATTTGAAATGTAGATATGAAACATTTCGGCAGAACCGACTCCGTCCAGAATCTCAACGCCGAACGTGTCTTTCCAGCGGCGATAAAGTTCAGGCGGCAAGGCTTCACCGGCTGAAACGCACACGCGCAAACAACTCAGATCGCGCGCCGCCGCGTCCGGCACATTCAGCATCGCATTGATCATCGTCGGGACGCTGGTCAGCACGGTCGGCCTGTAGCGTTCGATCACCTCAAACATTTTTTCAGGCGTTGAGCGTTCGGCAAACAGCGCCGTGGCGGCACCGACGGCGAACGGAAAAAGCAGATTCGTGCCGGTGGCATAACCGAAAAAAAGTTTGGGCACGCCCACCGTCACATCGTCTTCGTTCATCTGCAAAACCTGCTTCGCGTAACATTCGGTGTTGTAGGGCAGATCGTGCTGCAGGTGAACGGCGGCTTTCGGCTTGCCGGTCGAACCCGAAGTGAACAGCCAGATCGCCGGATCATCACGATGCGTGTCGGCGACGGTCAGTTCATCAGGCATCTGCGGCGCAAGCGTTTCATAATGCGCAAAGCCGTGTCCGTCAGCGCCCGTGACCAGCACGTTTTTCAAATGTCGTGCCTGACCAATCACCGGGCGCAGGCTTTCAATCAGCGACTCGTGGACGATCAGAACCTTCGCCCGCGTGTATTCGAGGTAATAAGCGTATTCATCAACGTCAGGCAGCAGCGGATTGACCATCGCAATGACTGCGCCGATCCTGGCCGCGCCAAACCAGCAGCTCACGAATTGCGGAATGTCAGGCAGCGCAAACAGCACACGGTCTTCCATCCCCGCGCCAAGCTCACGCAGCAGGTGCCCGGCCCGGTTTGATTCGCGGACCACCTCAGCACAGGTCAGGCTTTGATCTTCAAAGCGCAGGCAAACCTTGTCGCCGCGCCCGGCGCTGACATTATGGTCGAGAAAATACTCGGCCATATTGAATCGTTCAGGGAATGTCACCAACTGAACACCTCCGGTAAATTCCACATCACCAGTCTCAGCCTTGCGGCGTCACTGTGACAGCCTTCTGCGCAGCCGGGCTGCGACGACGACGAAGCAGAAAGATCACGGTCAGCAAGGCTACCCAGGGCAGCCCTGACGTGAGCGCGCCGCGCATGCCTTCGACCCACCACATCGTCGTCAGAATGGCCAGCAGCAGCAGCGCGCCCGCCAGCGAAGTATACGGATAAAACGGCATCCGCACCGGCAGCGGCGGAAGCTGCTGCGCCTGCCACAACCGGCGAAAGCGCAAATGCGTCAGAAAAATCAGCAGCCACACAAACAACCCGCCGAATAAGGCAACCCCGAACAAATGCAGGAAAGCCGAATCAGGAAAGGCTTCGGCCATCCACACGGCCAGCGCCAGCCCGCCGGTCGAAGCCAGCAAGGCATTGAGCGGCACACCGCGCTGATTGACGCGGCCAAACACCGGCGGCGCATAACCGCCCCGCGACAATGAAAAAAGCATGCGCGTGACGATGTATAAGTTGCAGTTGATCGAAGAGAGCGCCGCCGTCATCACCACAAAATTCATCAGGTGCGTGGCCGCCGGGATGTGCGCGAGTTGAAAGACCCTGACAAACGGACTCGCTTCGATGCGGCTGCCGGGCAGCAGTTGTTCCCACGGCACCACGCCCACCAGAATCAGAATCGCGCCGACATAAAAAATAATCAGCCGCCCGACCATCGAACGCATCGCCCGCGGCACGGCGGTGTGCGGATCAGCGGCTTCACCGGCAGTCACGGCGACGACTTCCACGCCGATGTAGCTGAAAATGACAAACACGATGGCCTGCCAGACGCCTGTCCATCCGTGCGGCAGAAAACCGCCGTGCGCGGTGTAATGCTGCAATCCGAGGCCAGGCCTTCCGAGGCCAATCAGGGCGGCCAGGCCGAAGATGATGAACAGGACAATCGTGACCACCTTGATCATCGCAAACCAGTATTCAAAGGCACCAAAGCTGCCGACGCTGCGCGCATTGACGTAAACCAGCGCGGCTGAAAAGCCGACAATCCAGAGCCACGCCGGAACCTGCGGAAACCACCAGCGGCAGTAAATCGCAACCGCAATGATTTCGCTGCCGATGGCAATCACCTGCGCCGCCCAGTAAGTCCAGCGCGAAACAAACCCGGCCCAGGGCGACAAATAGACTTCGGCATAAACACCAAACGATCCGGTGGTCGGATGCGCAACAACCATTTCTGACAGCGCGCCCATCAGCAGCAGCGCAACGACCGCGCCAATCAGATAAGTAATGATGATGCCCGGCCCGGCGACGCGAATTGACAGTCCGCTGCCCAGAAACAGCCCGGTGCCGATGGCGCCGCCCATCGCAATCATCGCCAGTTGCCGCGCGCTGAGTTGTCGCTCAAGCACCTGTTCCCTGGCCACGACGCGGGCCACATCCTGTTCTGACCGGGTGGTGGTTTTCATCGGTTCGGTTGTTACTGCCGGATCATTTCATCAATGTTGGCAGCCACAGCCTCCATCACGCGGCTGACATCATCCTGAGAATTGTAACAATGCCACGACAAACGCAGCCCGTCGCGGCGGCTTGAAGCAATGATGTCCATTTCGGCCAGGCGCTGCACCATGCCGTCGGCATCGCGGCACCTGAGAACCACGAGCGGGCCGACGCTGTCAGCCGGAGTTTTTGTGGCAATTCCCAGCTCACGGGCGCGGCTCAGACACGCCTGCGCCAGGGTGGCGACGTGTCCGGCAATCCGCTCAGGCCCGATCTCAGCGAGCAGCCTGATCCCGGCCAGTGCCGCATAAACATTGGGGATCGGCGGCGTCCCGTGCTGAAACCTGCGCGCGGTGGGCGACAGATCCAGATGCTGCGCATCAAAGGCGAAGGGCTGCTGCTGTGCGAACCAGCCGCTTGTGGTCGGCGTCAGTTGCGCGATCAGTTCGCGGCGCACATATAGAAAGGCGATGCCTGACGGGCCGAGCAGATACTTGAGCGCGCCGGTCACATAAAAATCAACATCAAGCTTGCTGACCTCAATCGGGCGCGTACCGGCATCCTGGTAATCGTCAAGCAGCGCCATTGCACCGTGACGATGCGCGAGTTGCGCAATGTCACTGACTGCCGCACGAAAGCCGTTGGTAAAACAGATGCCGGTGACAGGAACCAGGGCGGTTTCGCTGTCCACTTCAGCGGCGTAAGCGCGCAGCGGCAGTTGCTCGCCCTCGGCTTTGAGAAAGCGCACTTCTGCGCCACGCGGTTGTTGCGCCAGCCAGATG
>CAYWDW010000150.1:0-9411 GCA_964457105.1 uncultured Heliobacteriaceae bacterium | reverse complement strand
GCCGGAGCTACGGCCAGGTTATTGATAATCACATCCCGGACATTATCAACGCCGGTATTGGAGGCCGCATCAATTTCCAGCACATCCATTGAATTGCCTGCGGCAATCTCCAGACCCGAAGCGCATTGTAAACACGGGTGCCTGGTAATGCCGGTGTGACAGTTCAATCCTTTGGCCAGAATTCTGGCCGTCGTCGTTTTGCCGGTCCCGCGTGCGCCTGAAAAAATATAAGCGTGATGCAGTCGCTGCTGCTCAAGCGCATTGCCGAGCGTGCGGGTAATGTGTTCCTGCCCGATCAGGTCGGTAAAGGTCTGAGGCCGGTATTTGCGAGCAATAACCTGATAACTCACGAAAGCAACTCCTTTGCTTCAGGGTAACAATCAGCAGCTATTGACAGGTCCGCATAGCCTGAGCAGCGTGACGGCAAAAGTCGCGGATCTTCCAGGCGGCTGCTTCCTGATTGTCTTTTCTCAACCATCAGGTTTAAGATGACCTTAGTTTGTGCTGACTATGAGGATAGCTTCAATCGCTGAATGCTTACCAAGGCTGTAAAAGAGCAACTGGTTCCTGCCTTTTATAAGCTGAGATTACTTTTGCTAACTGAGGAGAATATGCATGCCCAAGAAATCAGGAAATAACTTTGCCAGTCTGATTGATGGCGAAATCAAAAAATTACAGGATCAGATCAGAGCGCTCGAAAAGGTCAAGGGTGACTATGCCCGCATCGTTGGCAGCGGCAGCAGCCCGGCTGCCAGCCTCAGCGTCGCACCTGTGGCCACCAGTAACAAGCGCACCAAAAAGCGGGGGCCGATGTCGCCGGAAGCCCGCGCCAGGCTGTCTGAAGCGGCCCGCGAAAGATGGGCCAATGCCAAAGCGATGGGAGCTTCAAATCTGAAGGCCGCTGCGAAAAAACAGAAAAGCCGGAAGAAAAAACCCGTCGCGGCCTGATTTGTCTGACGAGCGATGGTCGGCATCGCCGCCTCCGCCGTTCGTTCATGCCTGGTCAGCAGATAAGGGACAGGCTCCGGTGACTACCGCGGCACATCCGAACAACACTACCGTTGCTACCTTCCGGTCCTGGCGGGATTCATGCGTTCGAGATTGCACGGAGGCCGGAGCCTGATAGCTGATCTCAAATCTGACGTCTGAGATCATCTCAACGGAGAGGGCGGGACTCGAACCCGCACAGGCCTTTCGACCCGCCGCGCTTCCAACGCGGTGCCATACCAATTAGGCGACCTCTCCCTGCTCAGTTTCAAATCTCACACTGAAATCTGAAATGAATGCGCTGACGGAGAGGGTGGGATTCGAACCCACGGTACCCGCAAAGGTACAACGGTTTTCGAGACCGCCCGATTCAGCCACTCTCGCACCTCTCCGTAAAACCTGCCTGCGGTGAGCAGGCCTGAGACTTCAACTGACGCAATCTGCAATGACATCTTTGGAAATCTGACCGGCTCTGCCCCGCCGCCGCAATCTGAAAAACTCCTGCATCAGCGTGCGGCATTCACCCTCAAGCACGCCTGCCGTGATCTCCACCTGATGATTCAAAGAACTGCTGCTGCAAAGCTGAAAGACCGAAGCCACAGCTCCGGCCCGCGCGTCCGGCGCACCGTAAACGAGCCGCCTGATACGCGCATTGACCAGTGAACCGGCGCACATCGCGCAGGGTTCGATGGTCACATACAACGTCGCCTCGGTCAGGCGGTAATTGCCGATCTTTCGTGCCGCCTCGCGCAATGCCAGAATCTCGGCGTGCGCGGTCGGATCGTGCAATCCGATGGGCTGATTGCCACCGCGTCCGACGATCTGATTATCAATGACAACGACGGCACCAACCGGCACCTCATCAGCCCTGTGCGCTTCGCGCGCCTCGGCCAGCGCAAACCCCATGAAAAATTCGTCAGCAATGAACGGGATTTCGACCTGACGGGTTGATTTACTCATGACGCCGCACGCGAGGGGAGATGGTACTGGCCAGGGCCAGGCCTGTCAAGCAGCCGTTCAGCGCGGCCTCACAATGAATCAGGGCCGTTCTGACTTTGTGAAATTAATTCCAGGTTGCAGGCTGAAAATTCTTGCCCTGGCCGCATGCGCCCATTATCATTCCGTTTCATTGACAATCTTCCATTCAATTGACACTTGTTCAGGCAACGCGGGCGGGATTTGGTTTCCTGCCCCTGAGAGTCAGCTCCACAGCGAGGCAACCGTCATGACACCAAAGCGCAGGCGATGGCACCGGCACCGTTATTTCCTGGCGAATGAGCCTGTGACGACTTCACTTGAACCTGACACAACCAGTCTGCAGGCGGCAGAGATGGCAGATGCGGCTGAAATTCAGAACAGTGATTTTCAGCCATTGAATCAGCGGCAGGGCGAGGGCCAGGGGACCCTCAAGGCCCGGGCTGCCGAGGCAGCTCAGGTCTGAGTCACTTCAGAGTCACAGCCGCAGGTCAGGCCGCAGATTCTCAGTAATACCGGCTGAAGTCTGACGGCTTGTGGCGTGAATTCAGGTGAGACAGCAGGCAGGCACGCAGATGCGCATCTGTGGTTGTATGTGTTTGCTCAAGCCGTGCAAGCTGTGCCCGCAGTGCGGCATTTTCAGCCGCCAGTTCACGAATGATATTAAGCGCCCGAAGGATGTCTTCACGCTGCCGCTTGAGTTCAGAGTCAAGCAGGACGGCGGCCTTCAGCGCGTCCCAGGCTTCTTTGATCATGTCTCAGGCTCAGGGCTGTGCCCGGATCGCGCGGGGCTTCACGACGCGGATCGGGTAACGGTTGACGGCCCGGGGTAGCCGACTTTCTGAGGTGCTTTCTTTCCAGTTCATCGAGCTGCGGCGCAACCAGGTCGTGAGTCTCGCGCAGCGTGTCGGTGCAGTGATTCAATTCATCGGCGAGGCGGCGCAGGGCATCGGCCAGTGACGTTTCCTGAGGAACAATGTGTTCGAGGCTTCGCGGGGTTAACATTTTCCCTCCTGCTATCGCCTGCGAAATTTAATACAAGCGGATTTCCTTCGCAATTCCAGTTCCTGATTCTCCCACAGTTCGTTTCCCGTTTTCTGCCGGTGTATCTTTTGCCAGTCCTGTAAACCTGGCTACACGCCCCGCGTCGCCAACTGCCCACCCTGTGCCTGAACGCGCCAGGCTGAAGGCGTGAAAGCCGATGGTCCCGATCCTGGTCCAGGTTGCGCCGCCATTGGTTGAATAATCTGTTCCCGCCGACCCGACGGCCACCAGTGCCGAGCTTTTGCCTGGCACCCACGCCACTGCCGATCTGAAGCCTGACAAGCCGGAATTTTTCACCAGCGTCCACGTGCGCCCGCCATCGTTTGTGACAGCCAGATTATCCACCGCTTCCTTTTCCTGGCGATAATCGCCGCCAATGGCGATGCCATGCAGCGCGTCTTTGAAAGCCAGTGAGAAGATCCCTGACGAAGCGTTGCGGCTCAGTATCGGAGTCTCTGCCACCTGCCACGTCATCCCGCCATCACTCGAACGGAAGACGCGAGCCTTTGCCGCACCGCCCGTGCCGAACCAGACGTTGTTTCGGCCCTGCACCACCAGGCAGGTGCCGCTCGCAGCAAACGCGCCTTCGCCCGGCAGCGCCGGAGGCATGTTTTCAGGCGGAATCTGTCGCCACGTCGCTCCCCCGTCAGTCGTTCTGATGATGACGAATCGGCCATCCACCTGATCGCTGACGGCAAGACCGTAACGACGATCCCGGAAGGCAATCGCATCAAAGAACGCCTTCGGGTTTTTATTGATGAATTGCAGCATCCAGTTTCTGCCGCCGTCAATGGTTTTGTAGATGCGGGAATTTTCGCCTTCACCAATGCTCAGCAGGTAAGCCGTGTCGGCATCGAAGGCTTCGACATCGCGGAAGTCAAGCATCTCAGCGCCCGGCACCGTCGCGGCCTGCCACGTCTGGCCGCCGTCAGTTGTGCGCGCATAAGTGCCCTTTGCGCCGCTCGCCCACGCCACCTTGTCGCTGACCGCGCTGACGCCGCGAAAGCGCACCGTGGTGCCGCTGGCCTGCATCACCCACTGCGCTCCGGCCAGACCGGATGAAAGCGTGAAGCAGACAATGCTGAGAATCAGTAATATTTTGCGGCTCATCAGCCTCCCTCCCACAGCCGTCTGCGGCGCTGAAGTCGCCGGACGGGTCTGACTTTACTGAGCGGTTTTCAGCGCACTGCCCTGAAGCCCCTGCTCGCGGTTATGCTCATCTTCAAACCGGCGCAGGCGCGCCGCCATGACGCTGGCCCGGCCCAGATAACCGATGGGGCGACGCGGATCATCACGGGTGACGACCGGCAGTCGCCCGATGTCATTGCGCAGCATTCTGGTAATCGCCTCGTGCAGCGGTTCATCAGGCCAGGCCACCACCAGATCGCGGTTGCCCGCATCCAGCACGGTCGTGTCGCCATTGGCGCCCTGTTCAATCGCGCGAATCACATCGCCGCGCGTGATGATTCCGGCCAGCCGTTCGTCCTCGTCCAGAATCAGCGTGCCCTGGCGTCGCGTCAGGTGCGGATCGTGCCGCGCAATGCGGTCTGACAGCTCGGTGACTTTCATCGTCGCCGGAACCGTCGGCAGCACCGTATCCATCACCTCGCCGACTTTCAGAATGGTGAGCGGATCAATGCTGTATTCCCGCGTGATGTGGTACCCGCGACGCGCAATCTTTTCGGTCAGAATTGAGCGGCGCAGCATCAGCACCGTCAGGCCATGCGCCGCGATGCAACTGATGAGCAGGCCGGGCAGCAGGTTGAGATCGTGTGTCAGTTCCAGCGTGAAAATCATCGCTGTCAGCGGCGAGCGCATCGTGCCGCCCATCATCGCGGCCATACTGATAATGGCCCACAGCCCCGGATCGCCTATCGGAATCCAGCGCGCCTCAAGCGCGCCGAGCGCGCCGCCCATCATCAGCAGCGGCGCCAGCACGCCGCCCGAAGTGCCGGAACCAAGCGCCACCGACCAGACCAGCGCTTTGCCAATCAGCAGTCCGACCAGCGCCATTCCCACCACTTCGCCACGCAGCAGCGCGTGAATCGTGTCATAACCAACGCCGAGCACCTGCGGATTGACCAGGCCGCCAAGCCCGACAAACAGCCCGCCCAGGGCAGGCCACCACATCCAGTGAATCGGCAGCTTTTCAAACAGATCCTCACAGCCATAAACCAGCGCCGTCAGCAACCCCGACGCCAGCCCGGCGATGAGTCCGACCAGCAGCGCCACCAGCAGCCCTGTGCCGCTCAGCGGCTGATGTGCCGTGACAGCAAAGATCGCGCCGCCGCCCAGCAGCGGAACGCGCAACGCTCCGGCTACGGCTGAAGCAATGGCCACCGGAATGAAAGAACGCGGCTTCCACTCAAAGAGCAGCAATTCAACTGCCAGCAGCACTGCCGCCACCGGAGTTGAGAAGATCGCCGACATGCCTGCGGCAGCGCCGGCCACGAGCAGCGTCTTGCGCTCGGCGGCGGAAAAATGAAAAAGCTGCGCCAGCAGCGAGCCGACCGCGCCGCCCGTCATAATGATCGGTCCTTCAGCTCCGAACGGGCCGCCCGTGCCAATCGAGATGGCCGACGTGAGCGGCTTGAGGACCGCGACCTTCGGCTCCATCCGGCTGCGCCCGAACAGAATCGCTTCCAGCGCCTCCGGAATGCCGTGACCGCGAATCTTGTCTGAACCATACCGCGCCAGCAGGCCAATGATCAGACCGCCGATCATCGGCACCAGAATGACCATCCAGCCGAGACGATGATGTTCAGGTGACTGGAAAACAGCAGAGAATTGCTGGTAAAAAGCCAGATTGGTAATGACCGCAATCAGCCACAGCAGCGCCCACGCCACCAGCGTACTGAGCGCGCCGATAATCACGGCCATCAATGACAGCACAAGGATGCGTTTGTCCCTTGTGAAATCAGCCAGCCGGTCTTCGGCTCGTTCCATCCTCTCTGCTTCATTCTCAACAGCCACTTCAGACTCCTTTCATTGTTCACACGCGAACGCCACATTGAGCAGTCGCGCCTCGTCAAAGTGATTGCCGATCAGTTGCAGGCCAATCGGCAATCCGTCACTCGAAATTCCGCACGGCACGCTGACGGCAGGCACGCCGGTCAGGTTCATCGTCACCGTGTAAATATCGCTCAGATACATTGCCAGCGGATCATCGCTCTTCGCGCCCAGCCTGAAAGCCGCCGTCGGCGCGGTCGGCGTGGCGATCACATCACATTTTTTGAAGGCCGCAGCAAAGTCATCGCACAACATCGCGCGCACGCGCTGCGCCTTTTCATAATAAGCATCGTAATAACCCGCCGACAGCGCAAAGGTACCGAGCATAATGCGACGTTTGACTTCGGCGCCGAAACCCTCGTCGCGCGTGCGGCGGTACATCTCTGACAGCGTGCGCGCATCTTCAGCGCGAAAGCCGTAACGCACGCCGTCGTAACGCGACAGGTTTGACGCCGCTTCGGCAGTGGCAATCAGGTAATAGACCGCAATCGCATATTTCGTGTGCGGCAGGTGAACCTCGACAATCTCTGCGCCGCGCGCGGCGAGCCTGCTGATCGCCGCTTCGACCCTTGCCCTGACTTCAGTGTCAAGCCCTTCGCTAAAACATTCAGGCGGCACGCCCACGCGCAGACCTTTGACCTCGCCCGTCAGCGCGCCGGGAAAATCCGGCACAGTTACGTCAGCCGAAGTCGCGTCATCACGATCACGCCCGGCAATAACGCCGAGCGTGCGCGCCACATCGCGGACATTTGCGCCGAACGGCCCGATCTGATCGAGCGATGAGGCAAACGCGACCAGGCCGTAACGCGACACGCGCCCGTAAGTCGGTTTGAGTCCGACCACGCCGCAAAACGATGCCGGCTGCCGAATCGAACCGCCCGTGTCTGACCCAAGCGCCACCGAAACCTGTCCCGCCGCGACCGCCACCGCCGAACCGCCCGAACTGCCGCCCGGCACATATGCATCGTTCAGGGGATGACGCACCGGGCCGAACGCGGAATTTTCGGTTGACGATCCCATCGCAAATTCATCCAGGTTCGTCTTGCCGAGCAGAATGGCGCCGGCCTCTTCAAGTTTTCTGATGGCGGTGGCGGTGTAAGGCGGAACGTAATCGCCCAGCATGCGCGAACCGCACGTCGTGCGCACTCCGGCAGTACACAGATTGTCCTTGACCGCCACCGGCACGCCCGCCAGCGGATGCGTCTGCACCGCCTCTTTGATCGTGGCATCCATTGCGGCGGCGCGTCGCAGCGCAGCTTCACGGCTGACGGTCAGAAAGGCGTTGAGGCGTTCGTTGTGCTGTTCGATGCGGTCCAGCGCAGCAGTGATGATCTCAGTCGGCCTGGCTTCGCCCGCAGCGTAGAGCCGATGCAGTTCGTCAATCGTCAGATTCATAGGGTCAGTAAAAAGGGGATAGCGACGAATGGATGATAACAGGTGAATAGTGAACAGCAGAAAACGTGGTCAGTGACTTTTCGATCTTCACTGCTCCCGCTTCACGCTCTCAGCCGCCGATAACTCGCGGCACGCAGAAATGGCCGTCAGCCGCATCCGGCGCCTGTTCGAGCGCCTGCTGCTGACTGAGGCCTGGTTCAATCACGTCTTCGCGCGCGGCAAATGAGTCCGCGACTTCGCCCGCGCTGCGGTGTTGCCAGGGCCTGACGGCGGACGTGTCGAGTTCGTTCAACTGATCAATGTATTCAATGATGGCGGCAAGCTGCGGGCCAAACGATTGTTTCTCTTCAGCAGTCAGTTCAAGGCTGGCGAGTTCGGCAATCCGTTCAACTTCGGCATTCGTGATTGGCATAAGTCAGTGGTTAATGGTCGGTGGTCTGATGCGGCAGCGCCTGACCGCCCTGTTCTTTGCGCTCCAGGCAGCGGGCCGCCGCGTGCAGGAACGCAGCGCGCAGCTCCTCGTTTTTGATCTGCGCGGCGGCGGTGGTCAACTCAGCTTCAAGTTCGCGGGAATGATGAAAGTGAACGGCCTGATCTTCGTGCGCCTGCGCCTTTTCGACAAAGGCCGGATCAACGCGAAATTCGATGTAAGTCACCAGCGGTTCGCCGAGCAGCGAATTGAGCTTGAAAATAAAGCCCCGCGCTTCGTGTTCCATCTGCCGCTTCCACATCTGATCTTTGATCGCCACAATCAGCGTGCGCTGATAAAGCCGGAACGGCGCGCACGCAATATCCAGCCTGCCGCCGGTCGCCGCGCGCCACGCCGCAAAGACTGCCTGCTGGCGCACCTCTTCGTTTTCGCCCGCCAGGCGCAACATCATCGGCAGCATTTTCAGCAGGCTTTGCATGACAGGTGGCCGGCCAGGCAACAATGTGCGCCCGGCCCTGCGTCATTGTTTTTTCCGTCGGCCTTTGACCGGCGGCGCGGCAGCTTCCTTCAGGCTGTTGGTGTGCGCCACCAGCGGCCAGTATTTCGCAAAGACAAAATCGGGACTGTTTTCAGGATCGTGACAGACCACGCAACTGCCGGGCGCGGCGGGCGTTTTGTAACTCACGGTCTTTGGCGCTTTGACGTGTTCAGCGCCGGGGCCGTGACACGATTCGCACTGCACATTGGCAAACTGCGGCGTGGCCTTGATGTTGATGAAGCCCAGATTTTTGAAGCCGACCGAATGACAACCCACGCACGAATCATCAAACTCGCGGTTCTTTGTCGCCAGCGCGGCAAAGGCGTGCGAGTGGCGCGATTTCTGCCAGGTGGCGTATTCCGCCTGGTGGCATTGAGCGCAGCTTTCCGCGCCCGCCCAGATCGAAGGCTGATCGCCTTTTGCCCGGTGCGCTACGGCAATCGCCTCGGCCACGCGACGCTGCACGACATCAATTTCGCGGCGCGCCTGCTGCGTCATCGTGGCCATCGCCGGTTCATCGGGAATCACGTCATCAAGTTCGATGTAACGAGTCGTGAACCGGTCAACCACGCCGTCCCTGTCGGTATAAAGCCGCAGTTCACCAAGATACTTGGTCTGATTTGAAGCCATCATAATCAGCGCATTGCCGACCTGCTTCGGATCCGGCACGAGGCCGCTGCCGTCAGCGCCGATAATCAGATCAAGGTCTTCGTTCTGCATCGCCAGGCGATTGGCAAAGCCCGGTCTGAAATAACCAATGACCGCCGTGACATCAACCTTGTCTTTGACTTCGGCCAGAGTTTTCTTCACCGTTTCAGCCGGGTCTTCGATGACGAATCCGGCAGCTTCAACGGCGGCTTTCTGATCGTCGGGCGCGGGCTGCGTGACGCCGATAAAGGCGATGCGCACGGGTTTCGGCAGCCGTTTGCCGGTGATGGTTTTGATGATGTAAGGCGCGGGAGCCTGACGGGTCGAACCCGGCGCAGGCTTCACGTTGGCTGAAATCAGCGGCGACTGTGCGATTTGTTTTTCG
>CAYWDW010000149.1:3721-9415 GCA_964457105.1 uncultured Heliobacteriaceae bacterium | reverse complement strand
CTGAGGCGCAGCGTTAAGATGCGCCTGGCAAATCACAAGGAGTCACGCTTATGGCAACCATACTGGAAGAACAGACCACACCCGCTGCCCCGCCTGCTTCACCGGCCCGGAAGGTGTCGTTCGAGGAATATCTGGCCTGGGCCCAGGCTCAGGAATCTGCTTATGAATGGGTGGATGGAGAAATTATTCCTATGGCCGCAGCTACATTGTCACATCAGGAACTGATCGGGTTTCTGGTTTACATTCTCAGATCCTTTGCCAGACATCATCAGCTTGGGCGAATCATTTTTGCTCCATACCCGATGAAGCTGGAGACGCAACGCCGCGGACGCGAGCCTGACATTATGTTTGTGACCCGTGAACGTGAACACCTGCTGACGCCGACATTTCTGGATGGCCCGGCGGATGTGGCGATTGAAATCATCTCGCGGGAAAGCATCGGGCGTGATCGCGGTGACAAATATGTTGAATACGAAGCCGCCGGAGTGCGTGAATACTGGCTGCTTGATCCTGAACGGCAGCAGGCGGAATTTTATCGCCTGACCGCCGCCGGGCATTATCAGCAGGCGCTCCCGGATGCCGACAATATTTTTCGTTCCGAAGTAATCACAGGCTTCTGGCTGCGCGTGCAATGGCTGTGGGAACTGCCGGACGAACTCGAAGTGTTGCAGGAACTGGGAGTGAGATGAGATGAACAATCCACCAATTGTCAAAGCACCACACGGAACCACGATCAGTTGCAAGGGCTGGCAGCAGGAAGCTGCGCTGCGCATGCTGATGAACAACCTCGATCCTGAAGTCGCCGAGAAACCCGATGAGCTGATCGTTTATGGCGGCACAGGTCGCGCCGCCCGCAACTGGCAGGCCTTCGCGGCGCTCGTGCGCAGTTTGCGCGAACTTGAAAACGACGAAACGCTGCTTGTGCAATCGGGCAAACCGGTCGGCGTCTTTCGCACACACGCAGACGCGCCGCGCGTGCTGATCGCCAATTCAAATCTGGTCGGCCACTGGTCGAACTGGGATGAATTTCATCGCCTGGACAAACTCGGCCTGACGATGTACGGGCAGATGACCGCCGGTTCGTGGATCTACATCGGCAGCCAGGGAATCATTCAGGGCACGTTTGAGACTTTTGCCGCGCTGGCAAACAAACACTTCGGCGGGTCGCTCGCCGGAAAGTTCATCGTCTCAGGCGGCATGGGCGGCATGGGCGGCGCGCAGCCGCTTGCTGCGACGATGAACGGCGCGTGTTTTCTGGGCATTGACGTTGATCCGGCGCGCATCGGGAAGCGCATCAGAACCGGATACTGCGATCAGATGGCCGACAACCTTGACGAAGCGCTGCGCCTGATCAAAGAGGCGCAATCACGCGGCGCAGCCGTTTCGGTCGGACTCGTCGGCAACTGCGCCGATGTGCTGCCCGAACTTGTGCGGCGCGGCGTTGTGCCCGATGTGCTGACCGATCAGACGAGCGCGCACGATGCGCTCAATGGTTACGTGCCGCACGAAATGACGCTCGATGAAGCGTTGCAACTGCGCCGCGAGAATCCGGCTGAATATACAAAACGCGCTATTGCAGCGATGGGCGTTCACGTGCGCGCGATGCTCGAACTGAAACGCCTCGGCGCGGTCACGTTCGATTACGGCAACAACATTCGCGCGCAGGCGCAGCAGGCCGGAGTCGCGGATGCTTTTGAAATTCCGGGCTTCGTGCCTGAATACATTCGCCCGCTGTTCTGTCACGGGCGCGGGCCGTTTCGCTGGGTCGCGCTGTCGGGCAAAGCCGAAGACATTCGCAAGACCGACAACCTCGCGCGCGAAATGTTTCCCGCCGATCCGGTGCTGGAACGCTGGCTGCGGCTGGCCGGTGAGCGCGTGAAGTTTCAGGGCCTGCCCGCGCGCGTCTGCTGGCTTGGTTACGGCGAACGCGCCGAATTCGGCGTGGCGATGAATGAAATGGTCAGGCGCGGCGAACTTGCCGCGCCGATTGTCATTGGCCGCGATCATCTCGACACCGGCTCAGTCGCTTCGCCGTATCGTGAGACCGAAGGGATGAAGGACGGCTCAGACGCGATTGCTGACTGGCCGCTGCTGAATGCGCTGGTGAACACTGCCGCCGGAGCCTCGTGGGTTTCGATTCACAACGGCGGCGGCGTCGGCATCGGTTATTCACTGCACGCCGGAATGGTCGTCGTGGCCGACGGCACGGAATCAATCTCGCGCAGGCTCGAACGTGTGCTGACGACCGATCCAGGTATGGGCATCGTGCGACATGCTGACGCCGGATACGATGAAGCGATTGCAGAAGCAAAGCAGCACGGAGTAAAGATGCCCATGCTGGAAGAGAAAGGATGATCAGCCGATGTCGAAAAGAAGCGCCTCACAGTCGCTGGCGAAAAATACCTCAGCCATCGCCGGATACGAACGTATTCTGGATGAGATGATCGAACTGCTCGAAGCCGCCCGCCGCGCTTCAGCCCGCGCTGTCAATGCAGTGATGACAGCGACGTATTGGGAGATCGGGCGACGGATCGTTGAGTCTGAGCAGAAGGGAAAGAAGCGGGCAGGTTATGGCGAAGCGCTGCTCAAGCGGCTGGCAGAAGATTTGACCGCAAGATTCGGGCGCGGCTTTTCGCGTCAGAATCTTCAGCAGATGCGCCAGTTCTATCTTTCTTACCCCCTGGCCGCAATTTGCCAGACGGTGTCTGGCAAATTACCTGGCGAAGCGCAGAAAGCTTTGCCGCCGCTGTCTGCAAAGACCGATCCGGCTTCAATCGCCCAACGCTTCCTGCTCCCGTGGTCGCACTACGTTCGATTGATGTCAGTGAAAAATCCTGAAGCCCGCGCTTTTTATGAAGCTGAAGCTTTGCGCGGCGGCTGGTCGGTGCGTCAGCTTGAGCGGCAGATCGGCTCGCTGTTTTATGAGCGCACGGCTTTGTCGCGCAACAAAGCGGCGATGCTCACCAAAGGCGCAAAACCGAGGCCCGAAGAAGTTCTCACGCCTGAAGAAGAGATCCGGGATCCCTTCGTCCTCGAATTCCTGGGATTGAAGGACGAGTATTCTGAAAACGAACTTGAAGAAGCGATCCTCCGGCACATCGAGGAATTTCTGCTCGAACTCGGCAGCGACTTCACTTTTGTCGGACGACAGCGACGGCTGCGAATCGGGAATGCGTGGTATCGGATTGATCTGCTCTTTTTTCACCGCAGGCTGCGCTGTCTGCTGATTATTGACAACAAACTCGACGGCCTGACACACGCGGATGTCGGGCAGATGCACCTGTACTGCAACTACGCGCGCGAACACTGGACGCTGCCTGATGAGAATCCGCCGGTTGGACTGATTCTGTGTACAGACCGGAACGAATCACTGGCCCGGTATGCGCTGGACGGGTTGCCGAACAAAATCCTCGCGGCGGAATACCGGCTGGCGCTGCCCGATGAAAAGCTGCTGGCGGCAGAAGTTGAAAAGGTTCGCCGGGTCATTGAGACCCGCAAAGTTGCGGGCAGAAAGAAAGTGAAATGAACAGCGAATCACACACAGCGCAGACAGTCAGCCCCGACGATCCGCACTGGCCGCGCGCGAGCGCGTGGCTGGCGGGTGAGAGTGATGAACAAACCATCGGCAGGCTGGCCGTGCTGGGCGCGCCGGTGCGGCTCGGCTCGATTACGCCGGGGCGCAGCGATCTCGCGCCGCAGGCCGTGCGCGAGGCGCTGCGCAGATTCAGCAGTTACGACATTGAAACCGACGCTGACCTGCGAATGATTGCAGCCCGCGATTACGGCGACCTGCCGCTGGCTGAAATGCGGCTTGAAGACGCGCTGGAACCGCTGGGCAATGCTGTCAGAGCTGCGCTGAACGAAACTGAGGCGGCGGTAATCATCGGCGGTGACAACGGCGTGACGCGGCCTGGTGTTTACGGATTGAATGATTCGCTGACTGAAGTCGGACTGCTCACGCTTGACGCTCACTTCGATCTGCGCGACACGGGCAATGGTTTGTCGAACGGCAATCCGGTGCGCGCGCTGCTTGAAGACGGATTGCCCGGTCAGAACATCGTGCAGCTTGGCATTCTGGGCTTCGCCAATTCGCAGGCTTATGCCGAAGTCGCACGCGCAGCCGGCATCACTGTCGTCACGATGGACAGGTTGCGCGAGCAGGGGATAGATAAAGCAGTCAGCAATGCGCTCGATTATCTTTCGGCGCGAACGAAGGCAATTTATTTTGATCTGGATGTTGATGTCCTGGATCGGATCTTTGCGCCTGCGTGTCCAGGTTCGCGTCCAGGCGGGCTTATGCCCTGGGAACTGAAGCGCGCCGCGTGGCTGTGCGGTCAGCATCCAAAGGTGCGCGCGATGGATCTGGTCGAAGTTGATCCGACGCAGGACGTGGCGAATGCAACGGTGATGACGACGGCGGCGTGCCTGTTGTCATTCGCTTCAGGACTGGTGAGCAGGCTGAAGAAAAACAGACAGGATTCACAGGATGGTCAGGATTGATGTGTTGTCCTGTTCACCCTGTGAATCCTGCCCATTGATTGAATGTCTGAATTACTGGCCATCATCAACTGTTCGCAGCTTGTCACGCTTCGTGGCCCGGCGCGCCCGCGCGTGGGCGCAGAGCTGCGCGAACTCGGCGTTGTGGCTGATGGCGCAATGCTGATTCGCAACGGGCAGATTGAAAAGGTCGGGCTGCGTTCAGAGGTTGAACCGCTGATTACATCTGAGTGCGAAGTCATTGACGCAGGCAGGCGCGTCGTGATGCCTGGTTTCGTTGATGCGCACACGCATCCGGTCTTTGCGGGCAATCGCGCGGATGAATTTGAAATGCGAGCGGCGGGCGCGACTTATCAGCAGATTGCGGCGGCAGGCGGCGGCATTCGCTCGACCGTGCGGCGCACGCGCGCGGCTGCGGAAGACGAACTGGTTGAAGCGGGCAAGCGTTACGCTGAATGGTTTCTGCGTTCGGGCACAACGACCGTCGAAGCCAAGTCGGGTTACGGGTTGTCGCTTGCGGATGAACTGAAGATGCTGCGCGCCATTCGGCGGCTGAATGCTGAAACGCCGCTGCGATACGTGCCGACATTTCTGGGCGCGCACACGATTCCTGATGAATTCAAAGATGATCGCGCGGGTTATATTGAGCTGGTCGTGAATGAAATGCTGCCGCGTGTTGCCGCTGAGGGACTGGCCGAATACTGCGACGTATTTTTCGAGGCCGGAGCGTTTGAGGCCGATGAAACGCGACGTATTCTCAGCCGCGCGCGTGAACTCGGACTGAAGCTCCGATTGCATGCCGATCAGCTTTCATTATGCGGCGGCGCTGAACTGGCGGCTGAACTCGGCGCAGTGACGGCGGATCATCTTGAACAGACTGACGTCGTCGGCATCGCGGCGCTCAAGGCTGCAAACGTGCAGCCGGTCCTGTTGCCCGCATCGGTGCTGATGATCGGGTCACAAAAATATCCGCAGGCCCGCGCGATGATTGACGCCGGGCTGGCGGTAGTTCTCGCCACTGATTTCAATCCGGGGTCATCGCCTGTGCCTTCGCTGCTGCTGGCGCTGACGCTGGCTTCAACGCAGATGAAGATGACACCTGCCGAAGCGATCAACGCCGCGACGATCAACGCCGCTTACAGCCTTGATCGTGGCGCGGAACTCGGTTCGCTTGAGCCGGGCAAAGCGGCTGATTTT
>CAYWDW010000149.1:1837-3711 GCA_964457105.1 uncultured Heliobacteriaceae bacterium | reverse complement strand
TTGCGCGGATTATCGTGAACTCGCCTATTTTGCCGGAGTCGAACATCCGCTGCGGGTCTTTGCGCGTGGCCGTCAGGTCGCAGGCCGACGCGCATCAACAACAGGACATTCAATTCAGGAGGGGAAGCGAAGCCGATGATTCATTCACACCGAAAGCTGGCCGGATTGCTGGCGCTGAGTCTGACAGTTGCCGCTGCGTTCGGGCAATCTTACGCGCCTTATCAGAAGAAAACGCTGATTGCGCATCGCGGCGCTTCAGGTTCAGCGCCGGAACACACGCTGGCCGCTTACCGCCTGGCGCTGGAGCAGGGCGCTGATTTCGTCGAACCCGATTTGCAGATTACGAAAGACGGCGTGCTGGTCTGTCTGCACGATCTGACGCTCGAACGCACGACCGATGTCGAAGAGGTCTTTCCTGATCGTTACAAAACCGAAGGCGGGCAGAAACACTGGTACGTGGCTGATTTCACGCTCGCTGAAATCAGCCGCCTCGATGCCGGTTCGTGGTTCAATCAGAAATTCAAAGGCGCGCGAGTGCCGACCCTGCAGGAAATGATTGATCTGGTGCGCGGCAAAGCCGGGCTGTATCCCGAAACCAAAGGCCCGGAAGTATACGGCAGTCGCGGCTTCGAGATGGAACGACTGCTGCTTGAGGTGCTGAAAAAGAACCGGCTCGACAATCCCCGCACTGACAAAAAAACTCCGGTCGTCGTGCAGTCATTCAGCGCCGACAGCCTGCGCAAGATGGCCATTGAGCTGAAAACAAAACTGCCGCTCATTCTGCTTGTCGAACCGGCAGACCAGAAAAAGTGGATGACGGCTGAAGGGATGAAGGAGGCGCGACAGTTTGCCACCGGCATTGCGCCGCACAAATCGCTTGTTGACGGCAAACCCGAAGTGGTGAAGATGGCGCACGACCTGGGCCTGTCAGTCACGCTCTGGACGTTCAGGGCAAAATCGCCCGGACGCTTCAAAACTGTGCGCGATGAGATGAATTACTTTCTCAATGACATCGGCGTGGATGCCCTGTTCACCGATGATCCCGACCAGTTTCCGCGGGCGCAAAAATCAGCCCGAAAATAACAGGCCGGAATCAGTGCTGCTCAGGATGCGCGAGTTCCCTGGCTTTGCCGCCGGGAATGAGGAGCGCCAGGACGGCTGCCGCTGCCGAGGCCGCCAGCACGAAGCTGAACGACAGCCGCAGTGAATCAGCCAGCGCCGCCTGCAGGAAGGCGGCGGACTGCGGCGAAAGCGTCACTTTGGTTGAATGCAGCACGATGGATGAAACATTGTGGCTGCCGCCGGACAGACTGGCCAGTTCCGCGCCGCCGCCTGCCAGCCGCCCGCTCAGCCGCCAGTTCATCAGCGCGCCCATCAGTCCGGTGCCGAGCGCCGCGCCGATGCTGCGGCAGAATTGCACGGTCGAGGTCGCAACGGCCATCTGCCGGGGCACCACCGCGTGCTGCACGCCGATCATCAGCGTTGACATATTCGCGCCGCCACCCAGGCCGAGCAGGATCACCGCGAGGTCCAGTTCATGTTTCGTTGTGGTCACGCTGACGCGGGCCAGAATGAACGCGCCACCCACCGCGAGCAGCATGCCGATCACCGCGAGCGGGCGATAACCGATGTGCAGCAGCAGCCGCGAGCCGATAACCGAACTGACGACCCACGCCAGAATAAAGGGCGTCAGCATCCGCCCCGCCCCGGTCGCATCAGTGCCCAGCACCGCCTGCACAAAAAGCGGCAGAAACGACATCGTGCCAATCAGCGCCGCGCCGACAAACAGGCCATGCACGCTGCCCACGCGCACCAGTCGCGCCTGAAACAGATCAAGCGGAATCAACGGTTCAGGGCTGCGCCGTTCAATGCGA
>CAYWDW010000149.1:0-1827 GCA_964457105.1 uncultured Heliobacteriaceae bacterium | reverse complement strand
ATGAAAATCGCCAGCAGCAGCAGGCTGATGACGACTCCGGCAATGGTCACGAGGCCCGACTGCGCTTCGGCCCGTTCGACCAGCACCAGCAAAATCAGCATCGCGGCTGACAGCGTCACCGCGCCCGCGTAATCCAGATGAATTCTGGTTTTGCGCGCGTGGCGTTCGGTGTATCCCCACTGAATCATCGCTCCGGCCAGCAGCCCGAACGGCAGATTGATGTAAAAGACCCAGTGCCACGACAGATGTTTGGTCAGCCAGCCGCCGACCAGCGGCCCGATCAGGCTCGCCAGTCCCCACATGCCGCTGAAGAATCCGACCATCTGCGCGCGCTTTTCGAGCGTCAGCAGGTCAGCCACAATCGTGATGCCGACCGGAAACAACGCGCCCGCGCCGAGACCCTGAATCGTGCGAAAGGCGAGCAGTTGCGGCATGGATTGCGACAAACCGGACAACGCCGAACCGACAATGAACAGGGCCAGCCCGCCAAACATTGCCGGTTTGCGCCCGACGAGATCAGCCATCTTGCCCCAGATCGGGGTCATCAGCGTTGCCGCCAGAATGTAAGTCGCAAAGACGGCGCCGTAACCTTCGATGCCGTTGAGCGTGGCAATGATCGTTGGCATCGCCGGGCCGACAATCGTGTTTTCGAGCGCGCCCATAAACAGTCCGAGCGCCACGCCGACGCAGACCATGATCGTCCGCCAGTTCATTTCGTCTGCCGTCGGCTCCGACACTGCGACCGCTTCGACCGCTTCAATTTCAGTCAGTTCTTCAGGTGTCATCAGTTCACTGTTTCTGCAAAAACTTCTTCACGCCGTTCTGACAATCAGGCGTCAGGCGGGCAATCGCGTTCAGATCAACGCCGGTGCGGATGGCCTGCTCAAAGCTCATCGCGTCGGTCTGATAAAGCAGATACTTTGTCAGCGCCATGGCCGATGCGCTGAGCGCGGCAAGGTCGCCGGCGTAGCGCTCAACTTCAGCTTCAAAGCTGTCGTCATCAAAGACGCGATTGATGAAACCGATGCGTTCAGCTTCGTCAGCCGACACGGGTTTCGCCGTCACCAGAATTTCAAAGGCGCGTTTGTCGCTCAGGTTGCGCCGCGCAATCGCCAGCACCATCGCGGGCACGAAGCCGATCTTCACTTCGGGATAGCAGAACTGCGCCGACCGCGCCGCAACGATCAGATCGCACGCCGAAGCCAGTCCCGCGCCGCCGGCAAACGCGCGCCCGTGAACGGCGGCAATCACCGGCTTGCCGATCCGTCGCAGCAGCAGCAGCAGTTCAGCGAACTCCGCCGCGTCGTCGCGATTTTCAAGCACCGAAGCCCGCGCTGCCTGTTCAATCTGCGCCAGATCAGCGCCCGCGCAGAAGTCTTTGCCCGCGCCGCGCAGCACGATCACGCGGGCCTGCTCGCTGGCCTGGGCTTCAGCGAATGCGCTTTTGAGTTCGCTGATGATCGTCGCGCCGAGCGCATTGCGCTTTTCAGGCCGGTTGAGCGTCACCGTCGCCACCGCGCCCTGAAGCTCGAATGTGACCTGTGAATAGTCAGCCATAGTCATTTCTCCGTGATTGAAAACAGCGAGTGAAAGTAGCAAATGAATCGCCGCTTGCCAACCAGCGAGATGGCGAATCCGTGCCGCATCGAATTTGCCTTTTGGGGCATTTGTTGTCAGGCCGGTAATGAAGAAATCTGATGACGAGCAGAATCGAATCTGTGCTGTCGCGCCGTCGCATTGAATTTGTTCTGCCGTGACATTGCGCCTCAGCCCTGATGCGCTTCAGCCCCGACAGGGGCGCAATTTAATAGCCGGGGGTGAAGCGTC
>CAYWDW010000148.1:0-9435 GCA_964457105.1 uncultured Heliobacteriaceae bacterium | reverse complement strand
CATCATTTATCCGTTCGGGCCGGAGATAACGATTCCAGGCGCAGCGGCGATCAATCAGCGCCGCGCCAATCCTGACTTCGCTGACATCCGGGTAGTCGTCAACGGTTCACGCGGATACTTCGATGCCGGGCGCGTTTCGCTGATCGTCCCGAACTGGCACGGCCTCGTGCTTGATGCGTCCTACTGGTTCAGCAAGGCGATGGATCTGGGGTCCAGCTATACCAACACCGCCAACGAAGGCGATTCGCGCAAATCGCGCAGCCAGTCGGAATTTGAAACGCACCGCGATATGAAAGGCCTGAGCGATTTCGATCAGACGCACGCCTTTTTGTGGCGCACGAGTTACACGCTACACACAAGCCTGCCTCAGCGCTGGCTCGGTCGCGTGACGAACGGCTGGAATCTTTCGACCATTGTGCTCATCAAGACCGGCATTCCGTTCAATCTTTCGACCGGTTCGGACGGCCCCGGCTTTGGCAACGTGGACGGCAACGGCGGCGACCGTCCGCACCTGATTGACCCTTCAATCCTGGGCCGCACGATTGCGAATCCGAACACGTCGCGGCAACTGCTGCCGCGTACAGCGTTCGCTTACCTCAGCCCTGGCGAGGAGCGCGGCAACCTGGGGCGCAACGTCTTTCGCAAAGGTCCGATTCACAACGTCAACGCGGCGCTCGCGCGCGCCTGGAGCTTCAGTCACGATCTGCGAGTCACGTTCCGCGCCGAATCAATCAATCTGTTCAATACGCCGCAGTTTGCCGAACCAGGCTTCGAACTCGCCAATCAGAATTTCGGCGCAATTACCAACACGCTCAACGAAGGCCGGACGTTCAGGTTTGCGGTGCAGCTTGGATGGTGAAGGCTGAAAGCATCAGGGCTGACGTCCGAGAAGAATTTCTTCCCGTCGAATAGCCAGAATCAATGGGCGGTTCAGATCAAGCGCGCTGATAGTGGCGCGTCCGGTAGCTGTCAGTCCGACCAGCTCAACTTCCCGCCACTCAAAATGTTCAGCCCAGATGTCGCGGCGAGGATTGAACAACGGAGTATCCTGCCCGGTGTGCGGATCAATGGCAGACTGGCGTGCGCCTTTGCGAAGCGAACAGGAAACACAGGCCAGCGCCAGATTATCAGCCAGTGTCTGACCTCCTGCGATAACCGGCACGACATGATCAAGATGAAATGTGGCTTCCTGTCCGGCCTGTGACAGATGGCAATATTCACAACAATCACCGCTGCGACGAATGACCAGGCGGCGCAATCTGGCGGGAATGTCACTCATGCGGTCGGCGGTTGTTCGCGCCAGGCTCTTTGGGCGCGCAGGCTCAGGAGGGAAAGGAACTCAGCCAGATCAACCAGGCCCTCGGCTTCCCGGCGTTCGCTGTCGGTCAGCGTTTCGCCGTGATCCTGCCGGTCAAGCAGTTTCTGTAACCGGTCATTGACTCCGGACGGTAATTTGAACTGTTCCAGCTCCGGCGGCATCTCAAGATCAACCAGGACGTGCATAAAATCTGCTCCTTCAAAATCTCAGCCTGGTTCCATCATAGGCCGCTCGCTCCAGACTTGTCCACGTTTTATTCCGCAACAACACGCCGCAGTTTGCCGAACCAGGCTTCGAACTCGCCAATCAGAATTTCGGCGCAATTACCAACACGCTCAACGAAGGCCGGACGTTCAGGTTTGCGGTGCAGCTTGGATGGTGAAGACTGGAAAATGACATTGAACCAAGAGGAAGAGAGATAACGGAACAAACGGAAATAACGAAACAGACGGAAAGCTTCAGACCCTGTTGAGTTCTGCTTTTCGTCTGTTCCGTTATTTCCGTCTGTTCCGTCATCTCTCTTCCTGCTTTTCCATCGCCTGACTCAATCCGGTCGTTTCACGCTCATCTGCTGCCTGACTTCACTGATACTTTTCTCCAGCGAAACTTTCATCTCCCGATCCAGGCTGAGGCATTCGGCGAAATCCTGCTGCGCTTCGGCTTCGCGGCGCAGTCGCAGTTGCGCGAGTCCGCGCTGCGCCCAGCCCTGAGGCCAGCGCGGCTTGAGCGCGATGACCCGGCTGTAATCGTCAATCGCTCCCGTCAGGTCTCCGCTTTCAGTTCTCGCCAGCGCGCGATTGAAGTAGGCGTCGGCAAAGTCGGGCCTGAGTTCAATGGCACGAGTGAAATCGCTGAGCGCACCGGCCACATCTCCCGCCCGTAATCGCGTCGCGCCGCGACCGCTCCAGGCGTCGGCAAAGTCGGGCCTGAGTTCGATAGCGCGGGTGTGATCGCTGATCGCGCCCGTCAGATCGCCTTTGTGAAATCGGGCGACGCCGCGCTTGTCCCACGTATCAGCCCTGCCGGGGTCGAGTTCGATTGCATGGTCGAAGTCAGCGAGCGCGCCGTCCACGTCGCCTTTGCTGCCCCGCGCGATCCCGCGATTGCTGAAGGCTTCGGCGCTGCGCGGATTGAGTTCGATGGCGCGCGTCAGGTCGCTGATCGCGCGGTCATAGTCTCTCTGAAGAAAACAGATTGCGGCGCGATTGACCCAGACTTTGAAGTCGTGCGGGGCCAGCCTGATGGCCCGGTTGTAATCATCGAGCGCGCCCGCCAGGTCGCCTTTCATCTGTCGGCAGTGACCGCGCGTGCTGTAAGCCTCGAAGCGGTGGGAATCGAGTTTGATTGCCTGAGTCGCATCAGCGATGGCCTGATCGAGCTTCCCCTTGTAATGCCAGGCTGCGGCGCGATTGGCCCAGCCGCCGGTGTGGCGCGGGCTGAGTTCAAGCAGCCGATTGAAGTCAGTGATCGCACCGTCATAATCGCCTCCGGCGAGGCGGGTGTTGCCGCGATTGAACCACGCGTCAAGCATGCGCGGATCGAGTTCAAGCGCCCGGTTGTAATCCGTCAGCGCGCGGTCGAGGTCGCCTTTGTTGTGCCGGGCGAGACCACGATTGTTGTGCGCCTGAGCGAGATGCGGGTCAAAGGCGATAGCCAGTTCGTAATCAGCGATGGCGCGATCAAGTTCACCTTTGGCGAACCACTTGTTGCCACGTTCGAGATAGGAAGCTGCCGACGACGCGCGCGAAGTCTGAGCCTGCGCGAGCGAAGCCGTCAGGATGAGCAGGCAGACAACTGCACAGGAAATGCGTTTCATAGATCCCTCCATCCGAGAGCTTTGACCAGGGGCGCTCCGGTTGTAATGACCGGCTGATGATGATGATGCCTCGTGGCCTTCTGGCGCCCTCAACCGTTTATGCGCGATTGGCAGCCGAAAAACGTGAAGGGCGGGCAAATATTTTTTTTTGGGCCACAACGACAGCAGGAAAAAATCTTTCGGAGTGATATAATCCGCCGCACATTTCACAGCATGAACAAGGGATAAGAGCTGAAGCGACAGGAGGCAGGCGTCCCCCCAGGCGGCCTTTCCGTACCTGAAGGGAAATGAACTGATGACTCCCCCGCAACGAACAGTGACTCAGTGGCTGATCGCCTGGAGCGATGGCGACGAAACGGCGCTCGGTCATCTGACCCCTGTCGTTTACGCCGAACTGCGCCGCATCGCCCGACACCATATGCGACAGGAACGCGGGCGCGCGCCGCGCGGCATCACGCTGCAAACCACGGCGCTGGTCAATGAGGCCTGGCTGCGGCTGATTGATGCGGGCAGCGTGCAGTGGCAGAACCGGGCGCACTTCTTTGCCATCTCGGCGCAACTGATGCGGCGCATCCTGATTGATTACGCCCGGGCGCGGCAGCGCGACAAACGCGGCGGCAAAGACCGGCGGGTGTCGCTTGATGAAGCCGCCACGTTCACGGTCGGGCGCGCGCCCGATCTGATCGCGCTCGACGACGCCTTGAATCTGCTGGCCAGGATTGATGAGCGCAAAAGCCGCATTGTGGAGTTGCGTTTCTTTGGCGGGCTGAGCGTGCAGGAGACGGCTGAGGTGATGAAAAGCACGCCCGACGCGGTGCAGCATCAATGGCGGATGGCCAAAGCCTGGCTGTTGCGCGAGTTGAGCGCGGAGGAGAACGATGAAACCTGAGTCGCTGACGCCCGAACGCTGGCAGCAGATCGAACAGCTCTGGAGCGCGGCGCTGGAACGCCGGTCGGATGAACGCGCGGCGTTTCTCGCGGAAGCCTGTGCCGGAGACGAAGACCTGCGCCGCGAGGTTGAATCGCTGCTCCGCTTCGATCTCCAGGCCGACAGCTTCATCGAGACGCCCGCCCTGGAGGTGGCCGCCCGGCTGGAATCTGAAGTGCCGCCGCGTTCCCTGGCCGGGCAGCGGCTCGATCATTACCAGATCACCTCGCTGCTCGGCGCGGGCGGCATGGGTGAAGTCTGGCGCGCCAGGGATGCACACCTCGACCGCGAAGTGGCCGTCAAAGTGTTGCCGGCGCATCTGGCGCAGGACGGCGGAGCGCTCGCCCGATTTCAGCGCGAAGCCCGGGCCGTGGCCGCGCTGTCGCATCCCAATATTCTCGCCATTCACGATTTCGGCGCCGATCAGGGAATCTCTTATGCCGTCACGGAACTGCTCGAAGGCGAGACGCTGCGCGCCCGGCTGGAACACACGGCGATGTCCTGGCGCAGGGCGGTCGAGATCGGCCTGGCGGTTGCCGACGGCCTGGCTGCCGCGCACGCCAAAGGCATCATCCATCGTGACCTCAAACCGGAGAATATTTTTCTGACGACCGCCGGGCAGGTGAAGATTCTTGATTTCGGGCTGGCCCGCATCAAGCCTGTGAGGGCGTCAGCAGAGCAGCGTTGCGCTGTCACAGGGGATCTGCTCACCAGCCCCGGCACGATTCTGGGGACCATCGGGTATATGTCGCCCGAACAGGTGCGCGGCGACGAGGTGGATGCGCCAGGCGACATCTTCCTGCTGGGCTGCGTGCTTTATGAAATGGTCACCGGCTGCCGCGCCTTCGCGCGCGCAACGACAGTCGAGGAACTGAACGCGATTCTGAAGGAAGCCCCGCCGGAGATGGCGGATTCACCGAGATACATTCCGCCGGAACTGCAATCCATCATCAGTCATTGTCTGGAAAAGCGACCCGAAGATCGGTTCCGGTCGGCGCCGGAACTGGCCGTTGCGCTCAAGGCCATCCCGCTCGAGACGGAGCGGGTGAGTCCTTTTCACAAACCAGCGCGCTCGACCTCGCGCCGCCTCCTGCTCATTGCCGGGGCGCTGTTGCTGCTGGTGCCGCTGCTGCTGTTCTTCAGCGGATGGCCGGACTGGTTTGGGCGCAAACCGATTCGCTCGATTGCGGTGCTGCCGCTGAAAAATTTTTCGCAAAGTCCGGCAGAGGATTACTTCGCCGACGGCATGACTGATGAACTGATTTCGAGTCTGATGAAAGTCGGATCGCTGCGGGTGATTTCGCGGACTTCGGTGATGCGTTACAGAGAGACGGGCCAGTCGCTGTCAGAGATCGCACGTGAGCTGAAGGTGGACGCAGTGGTCGAAGGCTCGGTGCGCCGCGCCGGAGAGAAGATGCAGATCAACGTGCGCCTGTTTCGCTCGGCGAGCGAGCAGCCGGAGTGGTCTCAGACTTACGTGCGTGAACTCCGCGACATTCTGGTTTTGCAAAGCCAGGTCGCGCAGGACATCGCCCGCGAGATTCACATCCAGACGACGCCGCAGGAACAGGCGCGTCTGACCCAGGCCGCGACAGTCAACCCGGCAGCCCTTCAGCTTTACTTCACTGGCCGTTACTTTCTGGCAAAGCGCACCCCTGAAGGATTCAGGGAAGGGATGAATTACTTCCAGCAGGCCATTGCCACAGAGCCGGACTTCGCTCTGGCTTATTCCGGGCTGGCCGATTCTTACATCCTTGGCGGAGACAATGCGGAAATGCCCAAAGCCGGAGAAGCGGCGAGTACGGCGCTGAAGCTCGATGATTCGCTCGCCGAAGCCCACACTTCGCTCGCGGCGGTGAAGATGCTTTATGAATGGAACTGGCCGGAAGCCGAGAGCGGATTCAAACGAGCCATTGATCTCAAGCCGGGTTACGGAACCGTGCATCTCTGGTACGCTGAGTTTCTGACCGCGATGGGGCGGCACGAGGAAGCCATTGCCGCAATCAAGCGCGCCCTGGAATCAGATCCGAATTCACTCACCGTCAGGGCAGACACCGGCAGGCATTATTTCTACGCGCGCCAGTATGACCAGGCGATTGCCTCGTTGCGGAACACGCTCGAACTTGATCCGAAATACACCGGCGTCTGGACCTTCCTTGGTCTGACTTATGTGAAGCAGAAGAAGTTTGATGACGCCTTTGCGATGTTAGCCAGGGCAAGAGAACTTGCCCCGGCTAACAGCAACACCATGGCGGCGCTCGGCTATGCTTATGCGCAGGCCGGTCGGCGCGACGAGGCCGGGCAGATCCTCGACAGGCTCCTCGAATTGTCCAGGCGCGAGCCGGTTTCGCCCTACTGGCTTGCGGTATTGCATGGCAGCCTGGGTCGGAAGGACGAGGCTTTCACCTGGCTGGAGACGGCTTTCGAGAAACGCTCCAGCCAGTTGGTTTATCTCAAAGTGATTCCCATGCTCGATGACCTGCGCTCAGACCACAGGTTTCAGAGCTTCGTGCAGCGCGTCGGACTCCCTGACTGATTCGGGGATCAGCTACATTCTATCCACGAATTCCATGGCCGCCTTGAACATAAGATTGATCACCGTGTTGTCGGGGCATTGCGGCATGATCGTCGGACACCAGTCTTCCGGGCCTCCATCCTGACCGTATACCCTGTGGTTGATTCTTTCTGCGCCGGCTTCGACAACACTGATCTTTTCGGCGCCCTTTGTTTCAAGCTCCCTGAGCATTGGGGCAAGAGATTCGGGGACTTTGTAGAAAACAAAGCCTTCGTTGTCAGCATGCTCCTTAAAGAGATCGGAGGCTTTTGTGAAGAAAGCTTTCCACTCCTCCTGGTTGTCGAAAGCCTCCTGCAACGCCAGCCCCGACGTTGGCCTCCAGTTCTTCAAGCAGGTCATAGCGGCTCTGCGTTACCCAGTAAACCATGACCCGTGCGATGGATTTTTTGAGATGCTGTTTGTTTTCCTGAAAGTTATTCCCAAAACACATACGGACCTCCTTCTCTGTGATAATTCTGGTGGCGATTTGACGTCACGCTCTCCGGCTTTTTCCGCAGAGCCATGACAGTGATCGGTTGCAATGGTTTTTCGTGGTGTGTCCGAAAAATGATGCTGAAAATGAATGCGGGCTTTATACGTCCGGCCCAAAGGCCTGTCAATCAGCAGTCCTGCCCACTTACCGCCTTCAACTGTTAATGCGTCACGGGCAGCCCAAAACTGGAAGGGCCGTGAAAT
This sequence comes from uncultured Heliobacteriaceae bacterium, assembly GCA_964457105.1. Lineage (GTDB taxonomy): Bacteria > Acidobacteriota > Blastocatellia > RBC074 > RBC074 > DASRDU01. The sequence continues at coordinate 2,123 of CAYWDW010000148.1, read as the reverse complement.
TTTTTTTCGGCGAATTCGGAGCCGGGATGAGGGAGATTGTTCTGAATCAGAGTGCGCCGCCCTGGAACAGTACCGGGAGCGGTAGCGACCGGGTGCTTCGGAAGGCGAGCATTTCGTAAACACCCGGTCGCTACCGCTCCCGGTACTGTTCCAACACCCGGTCGCTACCGCTCCCGGTACTGTTCCAACACCTGGTCGCTACCGCTCCCGGTACTGTTCCAGGGCGGCGTGTTCCGATGCAGAGAGCGCAGGCAGGATGAAGCAGGACTGTCACTCCGTTCTGAAGGGTCAATTGATTTGTCGGGCTGGCTGCCGGGAGTTATCAAGCCGGATCACTGCCTGATCGCTGGAGCGTGAGCGCCAGACCAGGGCCGTCCAGCGTGAGCAGAAACTGGTTGAGAACATCACGCCCCAGGATGCCATAGCTGTCATCGCCTGAAATAACTTCGACGGCTTCAATCATCCAGTCGTGAATTTGCAGCGTGACCAGAAAGGTATCCAGCGGTCTGGCCGCAGAGCGGAATCCGCCGATTCCGACTTCGCTGAATCTGATCAGCCTCAGATCGGTCAGCAGGCGGGGAGGAATAACTGTCATATCTGCTCCGCTGTCAATCAGGGCCGGAATGCGCACGCTGCGCGCAGCCTGACCGGGAACTGAGACTGTCACGTAAATGAATGGGGCTGGCGGTTGAACCTGCTGATTGTAGTTGTAGCGAACCATTATGGCTGCTCCATGCGCTGTGGTGAAGCAAGATGCCTGATCGGCAATCCTTCGCGGCTGACTCTCTGAACATAAACCGGCTGATAGCCAAACTGCTGGTAAACGCGCAGACCGAGTTTCAACTTGTCAGCGTCATAATCAATCACACGACCATCGTGAACCGCCACATACAGTCCTTCGTACTGCTCAAGCAGTCTTTCCTTCATGGCCTGGAAAGCTTTCTTTTCAGCTTCAAAACGGGCATTCAGCGTGGCTGTTTCATCTGTTTCAAGTTCGACTGCCGGAAGCGTCTCCTGTGTCATCATGCTTCATCTCCTCTCACGTCATTACAGGGCGATTATAAGGCGTCTGGAACAGGACAACCAGACCTCCAGAAAAGGACTTCACGACGAAGGGCACGAAGATCACGAAGAAAGGAAGCAGAGGCAAAAGGAAGAGGAGAACCGGAAGCTTTCTCTCTGTCTTCCCATCTTCGTGATCTTCGTGTCCTTCGTGGTGAAAACTTTCTTCGATCACTGTTCCGTTTTACTGGTCAGAATCGCATTGAAGAGCAGCGGCAGCGTGGCCAGGCTCTGACCGCGATACTGCGGGCGAAAGCCGGACAGGACGACGCGGCCTGTGCCGGGTTGTGACTCGATCAGTTTATTTCCTGCCCCAGGGCGCCGAGAAATTCGATCTCATTCTGCATCTCCTCCGCAGACTTTGTGCCGATCAGTCTGAGGAGTCGCCGAGCCTGTTCACCGACGGAAAACTGCTGTTGTGGCGCGAGAATGATCCCGGCGTGAGTTTTGCCCTGCTTCAGAAAGAGGCCATGCAGTCTGAAGAAATCACGCGAATTGTAACTGTACAGGACGCGCCCGTCGGCGGTTGCCAGTTCAAGCTGCTCATCATCGCGGAGGCCATTCCTTCCGGCCTCCGCCGCAGTCAGCACATCCACTCCGCGCAGCCGCAGCGCCCTGACCAGGTCGCTGTCCTGTGAGTCTTCGTCAAAGTAGAGCGCGATTTTCATGGCTGTTTTGGGCGCGCCGCCTCGTGTTCGCGCTGCAATCTTTCGTATGCCTCGTCCTCCGTCCTGATCCCGGCTTCGATGGTGTCGCGGTTGGCCAGGTAAAAAGTCAGTGCCGCGTAAATCTGCGCGATTGTCAGGTGATCCATTTTCCGCGCAATCTCTTCCGGGCTGTAGCCGAGGTTATACAGAACTGCAATGCGCTGCACCGTCACACCGGTCCCGGCAATGATCGGGCGTCCGCCGTGAACTCCCGGCTGAGTGGTAATGAATGTTCCGATGTCAATAACTGCTGCCATAGACATACCTCTCAAAGCGACCTTCACAGATTCAGGATAGTCCGCGCTCGCTCAACGAAGCGGATTGATTTAGCGCAGTCGCCGCGCGGTTGTAAAG
>CAYWDW010000147.1:0-9476 GCA_964457105.1 uncultured Heliobacteriaceae bacterium | reverse complement strand
ACATCAAGAAAAAGAAAATTCATGATGTTCGTGTCATCGGCTCAGGCACGGCAAGCGGGTTTGTGGTGAAGGAACTAGCTGCGGCGGGCGCGGACGTCCGCGCTTTTGTGGCGGCGAGGCGCTGATTATTGATGCTGATAGCTACTGACAATTTCTGTGCAATCTGCGTTGATGCCGGAACGACCAGGACGCGCGTCTGGCTGGTGCGTAGTAATGAAATCCTGGCGCGCGCCACGGCGATGACCGGCGTGCGCGACACCGCGCGCGAAGGCTCGAATGACAAGCTGCGCGCAGTGTTGCGCGACCTCATTGCTGAGGTCCGTCGGCAGGCCAGTGATCCGGCCACAGTTCCGGCCTGTGTGGCAGCAGCAGGCATGATTACCTCGCCGCTCGGTCTGGCTGAAATTCCTCACGTGGCGGCGCCGGCGGGAATCAGCGAGTTGCGGGCCGGGGTGCGCCGGTTTCATTTTCCTGAGCTGACTGACCTGCCGGTGCTGCTTGTGCCAGGCGTGCGCAGCGGCGCACTACAGCCCACAGTTGAAAATATCGGGCAGTGCGATGTGATGCGCGGCGAAGAGACTTTGTGCGCGGGCCTCATCGCTGCGGGGCGCCTGTCGTTTCCATCAGTCGTGCTGAATTTCGGTTCGCACTGGAAGGCCATTCAGCTTGACGGTGACGGGCGCGTGGCTGGCAGCGTGACATCGCTCGCAGGCGAAATGATGCATGCCGTGCAGACCACGACGATTCTGGCGAGCGCGGTTCCGGCGGGTCGCCCTGAATTCATTGACCCGGCGTGGTGCGCCGCTGGCATGCGCGAACAGCGGCGGGCAGGACTGACGCGGGCATTGTTCTGCGTGCGCCTGCTGGAAGTGCAGCAGCACGGCACGCCGGAAGAGCGCATGGCTTTTCTGACCGGAGCTTTTATGGCGGCTGAGCTTGACGACTGGCAGGCGCAGGGCGTGGCGCTGACCCGGTGTCCGGTCCTGATTGTCGGCAGCGGCGCGCTCACCAAAGCGTGGCAGCACGCGCTTGAGACCGCTGGCAGCGCGGCTGAAGTGCTGAGTGAAGCAGAAATCGAAAAGGCCTTCCTGACCGGACTGAGGGCCATCGCGCAGGGCGTCTTGACAAGCCCGTGAAGCGTCTCTAAGCTTCAGCTTGATAAATCACCGACCAAGCACTGACAGCGCCACGAACATTCCCCTGATGTTCATTGCCGTACCGGCCTGAGTTTTTCGGCATCGGTGTGAACACTGTTTCCTGGAGAAGAAACCCGTGCCTTTTTTCTTTGATCTCTCTTCAGCCTTTCCACTGCTCTCGCGCAATCCATTCGAGCCGGTCGTGGTCGCTGATGAAATTCCGGCTGAACCGGTTCCGGCTGAAATTGACGCTGAACCGATTGTTGACACCGGCCTGCCCATCCCGGCGCATTACGATCTGGATCTGATACGCGCGGTGGTGCAGGACCCGTTTCATCTGTTCGTCTACTGGCAGTTGAAGGACAACCCGTTTGACCGGTTGCGCCGCATCTTTCCGCCGCACGAAGTCGAAACCTTCAATTCCGTGCTGAAGCTGATTGATGAGACGAACTCGATTGCCGTGTATTTCGATGCCGCTTACGCGCGCGAATACTGGTTCAGCGTCTTTCCAGACCGCCGCTACCGGGTCGAACTCGGATTGCGTTCGCCGCGTCATGGTTACATCAGGCAAATGACTTCGCTGCCGGTCACGACGCCGCGCGGCGCGCCGTCAGATCAGGCGGCTGAAGAACCGGAGTATCAGATTCCGGCAGATGAATACGTTGATGTGCTGCGCGAAAGCCACCTCGTGCCGGAACGCGCTTTCACGCCTGAAGGCCTGATCGGCCTGCCGGGTGACACCAGGGAAGATCGCGCCCAGGTCTGGGAACAACTGCCGGAATCATTTCGTCGCCTGCTGACCGTGATTGCCGATGTCCAGGCCGGGCGGGATTATGATCGTTTGTGGGAACGGCTCAGTCAGGCCGAAGTCGCGGCGCTCGTGCGTGAGTTCATTACCATTCTGAGCGGGATGGGCCAGGGTGAAACCGGCTACCTGCTGCTGCTGCGCTACCTGCCGGAACTGCTGCGGCGCGCGATTGCCGATGAAAGCGGAGCTGAAACTGCCATCGAAACTGACAAACCGATTACGCTTTATCTGGCAGAAAGGCTCGGTCAGACGGCTTCGGAATTCAACTTCTCAACCTCGTCGGCTGAGAACGCTGTGCCGGGCGCGGGCCGACCCGGGCCGTGGCTGCCAAGTCAGAATCGCTGAGTACGAACTCAGCCGACTGAGATTTCGTTTGCGAGATTGTGCCTGAATTCAGACAGGCTCAAGGGACAATTGTTTCACGCAGTCGGGGACTTTTCGGGAATCAGCAGGGCGGCGATAAAACTGCGCGGTTTCCGGTGACAGTGATGATCGGCAGAAGTTGCGCTGAAGATCACTTTTTTCTTTGACTGTGTGTCGGGTCGTGAGAAAGTGATGCCCGCGACCCGGTAACAGACCATCAGCCACGGACCCGGCCTGATGGCGATGTGAATCAAGCTGTATGTCCAGAATGACCTGTGGCCTTCCGTTTTCGCGTGTTCACCGTTTCACCATCAACGCTGCCTTTGCTGCGGTCCTGTGCCTGATGTGCGCGATGGCCGTCAGCGGACAGACCATCAGGATTCCGCTGCCGAGCGGCCTGAAGGAATTCACCGAACAATCCAGACCGCCCAAACCGCGCCATCCTGCGCCGCTGCCTGGCGAAGCCGAGACGGCATTGCTGAGCGGACCGACCGGGCAGCAGCCGACGGCCATCAACTCCGGCGCGACTGATCCTGACAGCAGCCACGACGATAAAAATGGCGGCTCCGGTAAAAAGCCTGAAGACAAGCCGCGCGCGATTGAGATTGTGCCGGTCATCGTTGCGCCCGAACCGTTGATCGTGCCGCCGCCTGATGCTGACACGCCGCCACCGCCTGTCGAAAGCGACCGGTTTCAGTGGCGCAAAGCCTATGATCAGTCGCTGATGTTTCTGGGCATTCAGCATGGCTTCAGGCTGCTGACGGAACCCAGCACGCGCGCCGACCTGAAAGGGCCGTTTTTCAGCGACTGGGTGACTTCAGTTCGCCGACTGCGCGGCTGGCGCGATGGCGACCCGTTCCTGGTCAATTACATCGGCCATCCGATGCAGGGCGCAGTTACCGGCTACATTCAGGTGCAGAACGACCCGCGCGGCTACCGGCAGGAGATCGGACGCGACAAGGCATACTGGAAGAGCCGCTTCAAGGCCTTTGCCTGGAGCGCGGCTTACAGCGTGCAGTTTGAACTTGGCCCGCTCAGCGAATCGTCCATCGGCAATGTGGGCCTGAAGCCTTCCGATAAATCTCCGCACCCGCAGGCGTGGGTTGATCTGGTCGTGACGCCGGTGCTGGGAACCGCGTGGATGGTCGGCGAGGACGCGCTGGATCGCTGGGTCGTGCGCCCGCTCGAACGCCATACGACAAAGTATCCGGTCAAGATGCTGATTCGCGGCTTTCTCAATCCGAGCCGCAGCTTTGCCAACCTGCTGCGCGGCAAATGGCCCTGGTACCGAGATGACCGATAGTTTCAGGTAATCGGGTTTCAGGTTTCAGGTTTGCTGCGGCATGAGTTACATTGGCACCGCACAAACTTGAAATCTGAAACCCGAACCTGGAACTGTCGCTTATGCCCATCGGCTATCTCAGCTTGGTCCTGCACGCGCACCTGCCCTTCGTCCGGCATCCTGAGTATCCTGACTTTCTCGAAGAAGACTGGCTCTATGAAGCCATCAGCGAAACTTACATCCCGCTGCTCGTGGCCTTCAACACGCTGCTTGCGGATGGCGTCAGCTTTCGCGTCACGATGTCCATGACGCCGCCGCTGTGCGAAATGCTTTGCGACCCGTTGTTGCAGGACCGGTACGCGCATCACCTCAACCGGCTGTGCGAACTGGCGGAGCTGGAAGTTGAGCGGACCAGAAATCACGCGCCCGATTTTCATTCGGCGGCGCTGATGTACCGCCGCCACTTCAACGAATGCCGCGAGGTTTTTGAAAATCAGTACGGTCGCAACATCGTGCGCGGCTTTAAGGAATTGCAGGACGCCGGGGTGCTGGAAATCATGACCTGCAATGCGACGCACGGCTTTCTGCCGCTGATGTCGAACGACACAGTCAAGCGGGCGCAGATTCAGATTGCGAAAACGAATTACCGCAAACATTTTGATCGTGACCCGCGCGGCATCTGGCTGGCCGAATGCGCCTTCAATCCGGGCGACGACCGCTTTCTGCACGAAGCCGGGATTCAGTTTTTCATTGCCGACGCGCACGCCATTCTGTACGGCACGCCGCGCCCGAAACGCGGCATCTATGCGCCCGTCATCACGCCTGAAAACGTCGCCGTCTTTGCCCGCGACACCGAAACCAGCGAACAGGTCTGGAGTTCTGACACCGGCTATCCGGGCGATCCGCTGTACCGCGAGTTTTACCGCGACCTCGGTTATGACGCCGAAGATTACGACTACATCAAACCCTTCCTGCACGATGACGGCGTGCGCCGCAACGTCGGCTTCAAATATCACCGCATCACCGGCAAGGTGCAGTTGCATCAGAAAGAGCCTTACGTCCCCGACTGGGCGCAGCAGCGCGCCGCCGATCACGCGGGCAACTTTATGTCCAATCGCCTCGCGCAGGCGCAGCACCTGAATTATCACCTGGGCCGCGCGCCCATCGTCGTCGCGCCTTATGACGCTGAACTGTTCGGGCACTGGTGGTTTGAAGGCCCGTACTTTCTCTATTACCTGTTCCAGAAACTGCATTTCGATCAGACCGGGATTCGCCCGATTTCGCCGGTGGATTACCTGGAAATTTTTCCTGACAATCAGCCGCAAACGCCGTCGGCTTCATCGTGGGGCGCGGAAGGTTACAACCGGGTCTGGATCAATCATCAGACTGACTGGATGTACGTTCATCAGACGGTCGCGGAAGAACGCATGGTCGAACTCGCCGCCGAGTTTCCGCACGCGGAAGGCCTTGCGCAGCGCGCGCTCAATCAGGCCGCCCGCGAACTGCTGCTGGCGCAATCGTCCGACTGGGCTTTCATCATCACGACCGGCACGATGGTGCAATACGCCGTCAAGCGCTTCAAGGATCACATTCACCGCTTCACCCGGCTCTATGAAATGCTCAAAGCCAGACAGATTGACGAAGCCTGGCTCCGGGAAGTCGAAAGCAGAGACACGATCTTTCAGGAGCTTGATTACCGCGTCTACCGGCCTTCAGCCGACACGGTTCAGTAACTCTGCCCGAAACTCATCACCGCTGAATATCTGACACTATGCTCGCATCTGACTCCCCTGCTGCCTGCCGACCATTTATCATCGTTTCACTTTTCGCGCTGCTCGCGCTGAACTCAGTCCGCGTCAGCGCGCAATCACAGACGCTTTCCATCGAAGAGTACGAACCGAAATCAACGCTCGTCACAAAGGAACACAAGGTTGAGCGGGCAAAGTTTCCGTTCATTGACATTCACAGCCATCATCAGAACCTGTCGCCGGAATACGTGGACAAACTCGTCCGCGAAATGGATTCGATCAACCTGCGCGTGCTGGTCAATCTGAGCGGCGGGACGGGCGAACGTCTGAAACAGATGATTGCCGCGATGAAGGGCCGCTACCCTGATCGCTTCGTCGTCTTCGCGAATCTGAGTTTTGATGATCTCAATGAACCGGGTTATGGCGAGCGCGCCGCGGCGCGTCTGGCCGAGGACGTGAAGAATGGCGCGCAGGGGCTGAAGATTTTCAAGAACCTCGGCATGGATCTGAAATACAGGAACGGCGAGCGCGTCAAAGTTGATGATCCCGTTTTCGATCCCGTCTGGGCCAAATGCGCGGAGCTGAAAATTCCCGTGCTGATTCACATCGCGGAACCGGCGGTCTTTTTTGAGCCGATTGATCGTCACAACGAACGCTGGCTGGAACTCAAACAATTCCCGCGACGCGCCCGCCCGCCTGAACAGTATCCGTCCTTTGAGACGCTGATGACCGAACGCAACAACATCTTTGCAAAGCATCCCAAAACAAACTTCATCGTCGCGCACCTGGCGTGGCACGGCAACGACCTTGACCGCCTGGGCAGGCTGTTTGACAAGTACCCGAATGTTTATGCTGACAACGCCGCCGTGCTGGCCGAACTTGGCAGGCAGCCTTATTCAGCACACGACTTTCTGGTCAGATACCAGGATCGCGTGCTGTTCGGCAAGGACATTTACGAGGTCAACGAATACAAGTGGTACTTTCGGGCGATGGAAACGCGCGATGAATACTTTCCCTATTACCGCAAGCGTCATGCCTTCTGGAACATTTACGGCTTCGACCTGCCGGACGAAGTGCTGAAGAAGATTTATTACAAAAACGCGCTGAAGCTGGTGCCGGGAATGAATGCCAGACAGTTTCCCAAATAATCAATCACACAACTGAATCCTGATGCCTGAATCCTGGCTCCTGATGATTTCAATAAATCAGGCATCAGGCGGCAGGCTGCCTGCGGAACACGCGATGAAGCAGTTGAGACACGACGATTTCGCGGTATGGGTGATGTTTTACGGGCCTGCAGGCGGTGAGGCGAAATGAGTCACCAGCACGATGTCATTGATTGTCGTGCCGCGTTCGCAGGCCAGCGATCTGCCGTCCGGCGACCAGGCGAAACGGTAAATGTGGTCGCTGCGAAAGTCGGTCAGTTGTTTCGGCGCGCCGCCACTGGTCGGCTGTGACCAGATGTTCGAGACGCCGTTGCGCGTGTGAATGAACGTCAGCGCGCGGCTGTCAGGCGACCACTGAATGAGGCCGTAATCAGGCGTCATCGTGCCCTGACTGATAAAGACCGGCTGACCACCGGCAAAAGGCATGACGGCCAGCCGCTTTATTTTGGCCGGACGATCAAGCAGCAACAGGCCAATCCATCTGCCGTCGGGCGACACGATGGGGCTGCCCGATTCTTCATCAGTCATCGCCACCGGTTCGCCGCCTTCAACGGGCAGCTTCCAGACGACGCGCCGGTTGTCATCCTTGCGCGCCAGATAAAACACCAGCTTTCCATCAGGCGACAGGCTGCACAGATCCTCGCCGTCACCATTCGTCAGTTGCTTCAGTTCCGCGCCATCGGCATTCAGACTCCACAGGTGCGGAATGCCCGCGCTGTAGGAAACGTACACGATCCGGCGAGCGTCAGATGACACCGCCGGGCGCACGTCCGAATTGCTGTTGGTCGTCAGTTGTCGCTGATTGCGGCCATCGGCATCCATCATCCACAGATCGGCGTTGCCGCTGCTGTTGCTGCCATAAATGATGTGGCCACCGGGCAGCCAGGCCATGCCTAGTTCTTCGCTGTAATTGTCACCGAATCCTGAAGTGATCTGCACGGCGTGTCCGGTCTGATCTCGCGGCACGATCCAGATGTTTGACGTGCGCGTGGATTGAATCGTGGTCAGCGCGCTGGAATCATCGGCAATGCTGATGCCGCTGTAACCGTCCAGATCGTTCGTGATCCGGCGCGCTTCGCCGCCCGGCCACGCGATGTGCCAGAGCTGATCGGCATAAACCGTGTAGCTCGGATGCCACGCGACGGCGGCGATGCCGCGTCCGTCAGGCATCCACGCCAGTTGCCCGACCCACGTCCACTGCTGTTTGCCAATCGTCATTTCGGCGGCGTCCTGCACATTGACGCCGATCAGATTCATATAACTGCCGCCGGGCGTGAAATGCCTGGCCGCGATGGCAATCAGTTTTCCATCAGGCGACCACGTCGGCCCGGCCCACGAAAAATGGTCAGGTCTTTTGCGCACAGCCAGCCGTCGCTCGCCGCTGCCGTCCGTGTTGACTGTCATCAGCACGACTTCGCGTTCGAGCGGAAAGTTGCGCAGAAAGGCGAGCTGTCGGCCATCGGGCGAAATGGCGATGCCGCTGTCAACATCGTCAGCGACCTTTTTGACCACGCCGCCGAGGGTCGGCACCTGGCACAGCAGGCCGATTTTGTTCGGCCTGGTCGGATAGACCGCGTAATAGACGTAGTTGCCGTCGCGCGAAAACGCGAGGCCCAGATAATCAACCTCGGCGGGCGGCACGATCTGCACGTTGCTGGCCGTCGCGGTCTGGCGAATCCAGATGCTCTGCTGCCCGGCGTCATCAATGACGTGCGCGACATATTTGCCGTCGGGCGAAACGGCCTGGTGCCGCACCTTGCCGTTGCGCGTCAGCCGCGACATCCTCATCGTATGAAAAGGCACGGCTGATGCGGTCGCCGCGTGACGCTGAGTGAAAAGCCGGTAAACGCCAAACGCAGCGGCGGCGGTCACGATCAGCAGCGCGGCAGCCACATATTTTTTCCAGGGGCGACGCGCCAACGGTTGAAGCAGCGCCGCTTCAGGCATCATCGGCGCGCTGCCTTCTGCCGCGCTGACAGGCAGGGGCGGCGCGGTTTCAGCCGGTTCATCTGCTTCATCGTTCGCCGTCAGTTCGACTGTCTTGAATCCCGCCTCCAGCACCGGCGCAACCGGCATTTCTGAATCGCGGCTCCAGGTTTCGCTGACCGGCGCGACAAAGCGGTAGCCGCGTCGCGGCACGGTTTCGATGTAAGGCTGCCCTTCGCTGCCGTCGCCGAGCGCCTTGCGAATCTGAAAGATGTTTTGTGAAAGGCTGCTTTCTTCAACGAAGCTGTCCGGCCACAGCCGGCTGATGAGTTCGTCCTTTTCCAGAATGCGCCCCCGGTTCTCGATCAGCACCAGCAGCGTCTCAAAAACCTTTGGCGCAAGCGGCACGCTCCGGCCTTCGCGCGTCAGCATGCGTTCCGTCGCGTCGAGGCAGAAGGGGCCAAAGCGGTATAAGTGCTTTGCCTGTGTGTTAATCGCCATCTTCAGAACTCCATCAGAACTAAATAACGGTTTTATCAGCGTTCGCTCAAGACATCGCACTGTCCGTTCGGTTATCTCTCAGGCCGGGGAATGATCCCCCTGGTTTTGTGACGCTGCTTCACCGTCAGAGGCAGGTTCAGATTCAGATTCTGGAACTGCCCGGATTTTAGTCCCGGAAATCAGCGGCAAACAATCAGAAAAGTTTTGCTGGGATTACCAATTCATTTTTCCGGCTGCTGACAGTTCCGTCGTTAACGCGGTCTGTAACCGAATCCAGCTTTTTGGATGACAGTTCAGGCGCAAGGCCAACACTGTTGCGCTGCCGAGGAACCGATTCCGATGAAATATACAGTTCGCCTGCTGGCCATGTCGCTGACCATTCTGGGGCTGATGGTGGCCGCTGAAACGATGATTGCCAGGCCGCAGGGCCAGGCTGATCTCACCCGTCAATCAGTTTCTGACCTGATGAGGCGACAGTCACAGGCGCGGTTGAGCAACAGCATCGTTCAGGCGCAGCGCAATGTCAGCTCGTGCGCCGATGCTCAT
>CAYWDW010000146.1:0-9493 GCA_964457105.1 uncultured Heliobacteriaceae bacterium | reverse complement strand
CGACCACCGAGATCTACACTCTTTCCCTACACGACGCTCTTCCGATCTCCAGGTCTGGCGCGATGAGATTTCAAAGACGACCTGCGGCGCGACGCCTTCCTCCCAGAGTTTGTAAGTCCGCCTGAGCGTCTTTTCCACCCCGCGCACAAACATCACATCGGGGGCGACTCTTTTATGAGGATCACCCTGCACGTAGTAGAGGAAGATGTTGCCAGTCACATAAACCTCCGGATCGGTCTGAAAAAAGTAATCCAGTTGCGAAATCAGTTCATTCATCAACTGGCGATGAAGATCGGTTTCAGCCATCGGCTTGCCGTCTGACTCCGGGTAATCAATCCGAATGACAGCGCTGGTTAAGGCTCTTTTGCTCAGACTCATGCTCCACCTCTGACCAGCGTGATTATGATCGCGCCGATTTTTGTCGCGCAATCATAAAGAGGAAGTACGCGAGTCCGGCGAAGATGATCAGCCCGAAGACATTGGCCCACGCGCCTGAGGCGATGAAGGTGTGGCCGCCGATGCCCAGGATCTCTTCGCCTCTGCCCGGCCTGTTGGTCAGGCTTTCCGCCGCGACGCGCGAGAAGGCGACGATCAGACCGCCGATGGCGCCGCCGGCAATCAGACCCGACGCGAGCAGCACGCCTTTGCCTGTCTCTTCTTCAGTCAGCGTTTCGGCGCGCTCACTGCGCGTCAGTCTGCCGACGAGCGCGCGAATCAGTCCGCCGACAAAGATCGTCGCTGAAGTTGAAATCGGCAGGTAGATGCCGACCGCGACGGGCAGCGACTGAATGCCCAGGACTTCGAGAAAGATCGAGATGAACGCGCCGATCAGAATCAGCGACCAGGGCAGCCGCTGCGTCAGCACGCCGTCAACCAGAATGCCCATCAGCGCGGCTTTCGGCGCCTGGAGCTTGTTGGCTTCGTCAAGTTCGTAATGCGGTTTGCCGGTCGCGTCAACCAGGAAGGTGCGCGGGTTCGGGCCGAGGCCGGTGACGACGACCTGGTTGTAAACCTGATCGTCGAGTCCGCGTGCCTGGCCTGCCGGTTTGACGTTCTGGCCCTCGGTAAACGTGCGACCCTGCAATTCGCCGAGCCGTTCAGTTGATAACTTCTCGCTGATGCCGCCGACGCCGGGATTGACCAGGTAATGAATTTTGTTGTCTTCACCGACGAGATATTTGCCCGCCGGGATTTTCGTTTTGCCGTCGCCCGCCTCGGTTTCGACCGGCAGGCGCAGCACGCGGTAGGGTCTGCCGTCTTCGATTTCAGATTTCGCCGTCCACGTTTCTTTGAGTTCACTGGCGGGCGCGGTGTAGCTCGGATAAACGCGCGGCAGGATGTTGATGGCTGAATTATTCAGAAACAGCAGCGTCCAGCCGACCACAACGGCTGAAGTCACGGCGCCGATCATCAGCCCGACCTGCTGCCGCGACGGAGTCGCGCCGACCAGATAACCCGTTTTCAAATCCTGCGAGGTGTTGCCCGCGTTCGCCGCTGCGACGCAGACAATCGCGCCAACCGTCAGCGCAATGACTCGTTCGCCCGCGCCTGAACGTCCGATCAGCAGAAAGATCAGCGAAGTAAACAGCAGCGTCGCAATCGTCATCCCCGAAATCGGATTCGCCGATGAACCGATCTGACCGCAGATGCGCGATGACACGGTGACGAAAAAGAAGCCGAAGACCAGAATCAGAATGGCCGAGAGCGGATCAACGCCAAAGCCTGGAATCAGCGTGACGATAATCAGCAGCAGCACGATGCCGCCCATCGCATACAGAATCGGCAGGTCGCGTTCGGTGCGCGCGACGGTTGCGCTGCGGCCCGCGCCGCCGCCGAAATCCTTCACGCCTGCTCTGAACGCAGCAATGATCGTCGGCAGCGAACGAAGCAGGCTGATGATGCCGCCAGTGGCGACAGCGCCAGCCGCGATGTAACGCACGTAACGATCAAAGACCTGACCCGCATTCATGTTGCCGATCAGTTCGCCTGCCGCTGCCGGAAAGATGTTGGTCGTCAGTCCCGCGCCGAAAAATTTGATGACCGGCGTCAGCACCAGCGCGGCCATGATGCCGCCGCCGAACATATACGACGCGACGCGCGGGCCGATGATGTAACCGACGCCAAGCAGTTCGGGTGAAATCTCAGCCGCGACGCGCGTGTTCTGATACCACGCCAGCACCTTGTCGGGAATCTCCTTCCAGAACTTGAAACCTGCCATCAGGAACTTGTAAATCAGCCCGACGCCGAAGCCCAGAAAAACGGTTTTGGCGTCGCTGCCGCCCTTTTCGCCAACCATCAGCACTTCAGCGCAGGCCGTGCCTTCAGGGTAAGGCAGCACGCCGTGTTCTTTCACAATCAGCGAACGCCGCAGCGGAATCATCAGCAGCACACCGAGCAACCCGCCCGTCAGTCCGATCAGCGCCGTGCGCATGACATCGAGATCAAGACCGAGAATCAGCAGCGCCGGAATCGTGAAGACAATTCCGGCGGCGATTGATTCGCCGGCGGAACCGGTCGTCTGCACGATGTTGTTTTCGAGAATCGAAGCGCGGCCAAACGCGCGCAGGATCGTGATCGAAAGCACCGCAATCGGAATTGACGCGCTCACCGTCAGCCCGACCTTGAGGCCCAGGTAAACGGTTGACGCGCCAAAAAGCAGGCCGAACAAAACGCCAAGAATAATGGCGCGGGGCGTGAATTCGGCCAGCTCGGTTGAGGCGGCGACGTAAGGCTTGTGACCGGCCTCGTCGGTTGCGCCGGGGCGTGCAATGGTCTCAGTTGCCATGGCAGCATTCCTCCCTGGTTGTTGGTCTGACGGAAAGGTGTGAACGGAAGGGGGTTGAAAATTGAAGATTGCAGAATGCAGATCGCAGATTGCAGACTCACCGGATTCCTGATTCAATCTGCAATCAACAATCTGCAATCTGCAATGGCATTACTCTTCTTCCTGATCGAAGCCGCGCCCGTCGCGGATGGCGCGCAGCATTTGCAGCGCATATTCAAAGTCATTGGTGACGCTGTTGAAGGCGCGCGCCATTTCCTCATGGTCGCGCCGCTCCGAGACTTCGTCGTAATGCTTGAAACGCGCTTCGAGCGTCCCGATGATTTCAGATAATTCCTGTTTTCTCTGTTCGTCCATTCAGGCTCCTGTCTGAATCGCAGGCGGTCAGGCCTGCGGTCGGTTGATGCAGCGGGTGATTGAATAAAAAATATGGTGAATCACAGGCCCGAATGACCTTTACTGACCTTCAGTCTGCGCGAGGGCTTGCTCCACCGCTTCCAGCATTGCCAGGTGACGAGCCAGCTCGTCACCGCCCGGCTCCACGTTCATAAACATCTCCGGGTAATCCAGCACACAGACCGTGCAGCCTGAATGACAACAGGGCGGCAGCATCTCGCCCGGCGCGGCCAGGGCCTTGTCGGCGGCCTCAGAACCCGAAAACTGAGCTTTAACTCCCTGAAAAAGTTCTGACATACAGCTTCAGAAAAATACCGCAATGAATCGTTCGCACTATAAGTAAAAGCCGGTGAGACTGTCAACGCGCGGCCCTGCTCAATGCACCCCTGCGCGCACGATCAGCAAAATGAATGTCAGGCGGGCGCGGTCTGCCTGAACAATCTCAGGCAAAGTTGCGCGCGATGCGGGATGGCGGTGTGTCAGTTATGCCGCTTTGAGCGGTCGAACTTCATTTTTGCCACGCTGTCGCCGGACGCTGACCAGGCATTGAGCGCCGGTAACAGGCTGTCTTTGCTGTCCCGCTGCCTGCCTGGCACGGATGAACTCTGCTGGCACAGTGGTTGCTCGACTGCGGCAGAGGCAGAACTTGCTGCCATTTGTTGCATTGAGTCTGTCAAGTACCCACTCAGGCAAGCCAGCCGCAAGGGCGATAACCGAGACTGGTCATCGAAATGATGACCGCGCCCTTGCGGCTGGCCGTTTTATTGAATGGTCTGGTCAAAGGGCATCAGCAGTAATGGCGTCCTGCCGCCACTCGCACTACATTTTGCCGGAATGATGAAGGCCCGATGAAAGCCCGCAGAAAACCAGCCACCGAGCGCGGCAGAATCAGTCCGGTCACGGTCATCATTATCCTGGCTGTGCCTGAAGTCATCGCTGCCGGACAGGCGCTGCATCCTGAATTGAAAATTTCAATCAGGC
This sequence comes from uncultured Heliobacteriaceae bacterium, assembly GCA_964457105.1. Taxonomy (GTDB): domain Bacteria; phylum Acidobacteriota; class Blastocatellia; order RBC074; family RBC074; genus DASRDU01. The sequence goes on along the minus strand of CAYWDW010000146.1, from coordinate 5,334 downwards.
ACGTGGCTGAACATTCATCGGCTGATGACGAGTCTGACGAGGCCGCAGAGAGCGCCGACAGATTCTGACCGTTGCTGCGTCCCTGGCTCAGTTGGCGGTCGCTTACGTCGGGCGCGAGTTGCGCCAGATCAGGCACCAGAGCCAGATGGCCGTCCCGCCGATCAGCAGCGCCAGCACAATCCATAATTCATACTGCCGCACATCGGCCAGCATCAGTCCCATCGCGTGTCCGAACGCATATCCGGCCAGCCCGACCGTAAGCGTCCAGACCACTCCGCTCAGCAGATTCAGCAGCAGAAAACGGCGCGCCGGAAAACCACTGGCGCCAATGACGAGCGGCGTTGCAATGCGCAGGCCCCAGGCGAAACGGAAGCCCAGGATCAGCAGCAACCCGTAATGGTCGAGCAGCTTTTGCGCGCGCTGCAGGCGCACCTGCCACTGCGGATGACGAGCCGCCAGGGCGCGGCCCCGGTGGTGGCCCAGCAGAAACCAGCCCTGATCGGTGAGAAACGTGGCCAGAAAGCAGGTCAGCATCACGCCCGACAGACTCAGGTAGCCGCGATGCGCCAGAAACGCGCCAATCAGCAGAAAGGTTTCGCCCTCGAAGACCGTGCCCACAAACAGAATCGGGTAGCCGTAATGAATAATCAGCGATTCAAACGACATTACTGTGCGCTCCGCTTCAGTTCTTCGAGCTGCTGACTGAGTTCCTGCAACCGGGCCAGGATTTCGGCGTGCTGTTGTTCGTTGACCGGCGGGATGTGGCTTTGAATGTAAAACGTGCCGCCCGGTTCCAGCACGCAGCGTTCGATTTCGCTGAGCCGCGTAAAACCCTGCCGGTGGACGACTGTCAGCAGTTCTGATTCGGTCAGCAGTTCACTCGCCAGCGCCTTGTGCCGGACCCTGCCGCGTTCAATCAGCACGGTCGGTCGGCCTTCGATCATCTGATCAAGCCGCCGGTGTCTGAACAGAAAACGCACCACCAGATAGTTGGCCGCGAGCAGCGTGAAAGCGCCAATCAGCCCGCCCGTGACCGAATTGTCGTTGCCAATGATCGCGTTCTGCACAGTGTTGGAAAGCGACAGCAGCACGACCAGATCAAACGGATTGAGCTGCGCCAGTTCGCGCTTGCCGAAGACGCGCAGCGCCACCACCAGAAACACATAGACGATCACCGGGCGCAGGATCTTTTCAGCCACCGGCAGCGACAGCCGGAACATGTCATCAGTCAGGGGATTGATCCACTCGAACAGATGAACCATGGTGATGTTTCCTCCTTGCTGGAAATTATGCGACTGCACGAAAAGATCGGCAAACTGCACACCCCGGTGGCGCTGACTGAAAGACAGCGGCAGCCGCTTGAACTGCGCGAATGCAGGCTGATTGACGGGGGCTGTCGTGCGGGGCTGCGCGAGGTCGCCGATGACTGAACGGCGACTGTCTGATGAAGTGTCCGCACCGCAAGGTCGCTCAGAACCAGGGGACACAGAAAAAATCCGGCCACAGACCGCCGCGCCATCTCTGACCAGTCTTTCCCGCGTCCCTGGTTGTGAAATCAGCTTGTCCGGCTATTTCTGTTTGGCGATGACCTTGCCGGCAATCTGTTTGTAAGTGGCCGCCGGGATGATCTTTTTCGAGACCAGTTCATTCTTGGCCTTGTAGGGACGGCCCTTGATGATCTTGTCAGCGTAAGCATCGCCGATGCCGGCGAGGGTCATCAGTTGTTCTTTGGTGGCCGAGTTCAGATCCAGCAGGTTATGCTGAGTTGTGGCTTCAGGCGCTTTTTTCTGCGGAGCTTTGGGGGCTGCTTTTTTCTGCGCCGGGGTCGTGACGGCCAGGCACAGCGCCAGCACCATCAGCAGTGAAAGATTGAGCAGGGTTGTTCGTTTCATGGTCGTTCCTTTTGGTTAAGGGCAATGACATTGAGTTAAGCAATAGAAAAGCAGAAAGAGAGATGACGGAACAGACGGAAATAACGGAAAGTTTCTGCCGCTGTTGAGCGTTGTCCGTGTGTTCCGTTATTTCCGTCTGTTCCGTCATCTCTCTTCGTTCCTGACTCAATGTCATGGCGGTTAAGGGGGAAGGGTTGATGTTGGTCCTGCAGTCTTGAATGCTTCAGCAATGTACGACGAAAAACGTGCCGATCAAAACGCCCTGGCCTGACGCCATCGGGTGGCCGTCGCGCTGATTTCCTGCCGGAGTGAATGCAGCGTCAGGCCGCTGTGCGCCAGCGCGACGAATCCGGCCAGCAGCAGCGGCGCTGTCAGCAGCACAAAGACCACAAGCGAAAACCCGGTCGCCAGCGCCTTGTCCACGCCAAACAGCGTCAGTCCGAGGACGGTGAAAAACTGATATGAACCGGCATTGCCCGGCGCGCTCGGAATCGCCGTACTCAGATGCACGATCAGAAACACCACCACTGCAACCTGCCACGGCACGCGCAGCCCGTACCCGATCAGGACCATCCAGAACGCCAGCATTTGCAAACCCAGGAACGCCAGCGAAAGCAGCCATGCCCGGTAAAAACCGGGTGCGCGCCTCATTCGGGTCAGATGATGGCTGATCCGTTCGAGCATCAGCGCCAGTGAATGCAGGGGCGGCCAGTTCATCAGCCGCGAGGTCTGCGGCGTTGAGGCTGATTTTCTGAAAGCCAGCGCGATCAGCAGCGTCGTGGCCATCAGCATCATCAGCCCGAAGGTCTGCGCGGTGGCGCGCAGGCTGCCAGGCAGCGGAATAAAGCAGGCTGCCGTCGCCAGGCCGATGGTCATCCACAAGCCGTCAAAGAGTCGTTCGACAATCATCGAAGGCACAATGGCCAGCATCGTCGCCCCTGTCCATCGCGCCGCCAGGTAAGCGCGCACCAGTTCGCCTGCGCGCATCGGCAGCACTTCGTTGACGAACAGGCTGACATAGACGACCTGCGTTGATTGCCGCGCGGAAATTTCACCGGCAGGCCTGAGCAGCAGCTTCCAGCGCCAGCCCTGGCAGAGATAGCTCAGCACGTCGCACAGCATGCCCGCCACAATCCACGACCAGTTGACGTGCCGCAACTGCGCGGCAAGCTGCGCCGGATGCAGATCGTGCAGCACCCACGTCAGCCCGGCCACCGCAAACAGATAACCAATGGCCGAAGGCGAAACGCGCCGCGCCGGTTGCGCACCGGGTGCAGCCGCGCCACGCTGCGCCGCCTCAGCGATGCTGAAACTGCCGGCGTGTCCCAGCGTCAATGCACGGTCAGTGTTTACTCGCTGATTCATCATTTCTCAATGCTTTGTGCTGCCGCGCAATTCTGACACGCGGCTCAGCGCGAGGCCCAGCTTAGGCAGGTCGGTCACGTGGCGATAAAGCACGTAACGCGGTTCCCAGGTGTCAGCGAATTTCGCCTTGTAAGCGCGCAGCCCGCTGAAGCTGAACAGAAAAGTCAGTCGCTCGAAAAACAGATGCAACGCCCGTTCGGCAGAGGTCGCCGCTTCGTGATCCTGAAAGCCGCCGAGCGGAGCCATCCCCAGATTGAGCCGCGTGAAGCCCTGCGCCCTGAGCAGCGCAATCAGCCTGAGCAGCAGAAAGTCCATCACCGCGTTGGGCGCATCCACGCGATGGCGCATCAGGTCAAAGGTCGCTTCACCGGCGCGGTATGACGGGATCAGGTTGACGAAAGCGAGCGGGCGTCCGGCGGCGTCTTCAACCGTGACGATGGGCGTTGCGCGCAGGTAATGCGGCTCGAAACGGCCCAGCGTAAAGGCGCGTTCGCGGCGACCCGGCAGCGTCAGCCAGTCATCAGAAATTTCGCGCAACTGCCGGAGCAGTTCATCGCTGACCGGCGCCTGGTGAAAGCGCAGGCGACAGCCCGCTTTCTCGAACTGATTCAGACAATGGCGCAGCTTCTTGTGCGCTTTGCCGTCAAGGTTGAAGTTCGTCAGATCCACAATCGCTTCGTCACCGACCTTCAGCTTTTTGAAGCCGAGTCGCTGATAAGCGGGCAGCAGGTCAGGCAGCGTCTGATGAAACGCCACGCTCCAGCCGTTGTCTTCGCACCAGCGGCGAAACTCTTCAATGGTCGCGGCCAGTTCCTCCGGCGGCCCGACCGGATCAGCCAGCGCAATCGCAAAGTGCGCGGCCACGCGATAGGCCACAAAGCTGCGCCCCGAAGCGCTGAAGAAATACGATTTGTCCGGCCACAGCTTGAAATAATCGAGCGCCGTGCGCCCGTACTGACTCGCCAGCGCCTGCGCCCTGGTGCGTTCGTGCGGCAGCGTATGAAAGCGATAAATGATCGGACGAAACAGCGCAAACCCGGCATAAAGCAGCGTCGCCGTGCTGATGACATACAGCGAATCGAGAAACCAGCTTGCATACCGCGTATGCGGCGTGAGCTGCGCGTCACCGATGAAGGCGAGAAACAGCAGCGTGCGATGAATCGAAGCTGACCAGGTGAAATTGAGGCCGAACTGTCGCCGGTCCAGCAGCCAGAACCCGCCGACGCCGTAACTGAACGCCGCGAGCGTGGCAATGCTCATTCTGAGCAGCACGCCGCGCCAGTCGGGCGGGCTGCTCAGCACCGTGAAGCTGCGATGCGCGGCAATCAGCACGCCGCCCAGCAGCAGCGCGAGCAGCGCCTGGCCCGCGTCCTGGCGCGGCCCCAGGTGCAGCACGAAAGAGAGCGCCGAAAGCGCCAGCACCAGTTGATAAGCGCGCTGCTTGCGTTTGTAAATATTGATGGCTGAAACGATCAGCGCAAAACCGATGAGCAGTTGAAAGGAACGGGGGAACTGAAAAAATTCAAGCGGCACCAGATGGCGCAGCCGCCGGTGCGGCGCGTGCGAGGGCGGAGTGATGACCAGCCAGAGATTGACGATGCCGCTGCCAAGCGTGACGAGCGTGACCAGCCGGATCAGCATCCGGCGCGTGAAAAGCACTCGCCACCAGCGCCGCTGCGGCGCAATGCCAGACGGTTCGCTGAAGTCATCTGCGGTGGCTGCTGCGATCAGATTTTCTGTCGGTTCATCTGTCGGCAGTTTGATGTCGGTGGCAGGGTGAAACATTGGTGCTCAGAAAATGAAAACCACGAAGTTCACGAAGATCACGGGCGAAAGCAACAGAGTGGTCGCTACCGTTTCCCCTCACGCCATTACCTGCCCCGTGATCTTCGTGAACTTCGTGGAAGTTGTGGCTGCCAATTATGCGCCGCCGGAAGTTCGCTGATATTCAATTGCGGCGGCCTTGTGATCAGCAGCCGAACCTGAATGATCGGTTGCGGGCGTTGTCGGGAACTCGCAACCGACCGCCGTTATCCATGGTCCGGCCACTGCTCACAACCCTGCTGCCGCGCTCCGG
>CAYWDW010000145.1:0-9537 GCA_964457105.1 uncultured Heliobacteriaceae bacterium | reverse complement strand
TTATGAACGAGGAAGAGCGCGACCGTCAGCGGGGCATTACGCCTGAAATCAAACGCCTCAATGAAATCAAGGGCGGGATCATCACCACGCTGGTCGGCCTCGGCGCGATGATCTTTCTGTATTTTCTGCTGGGCGCAGTCGCCAGTCAGGAGCAGGGGCCTGACAAAGAGATCATCAGCCGCGTCTGGCTGGCCGGGCTGGTTCCTTTTCTGGTGGGCATCGGGCTGCTCATTAACGGAATGTTTGTCAGCAGGCGCATCGTCAAATTGAAACAGCAGCAGTCACAACCAGCGTTACACCCGGCGCCCGTCGCCGCTCCGACCGATGCCAGAACAACCGATCAGCTTGCCGCGCAGTCGCCCACCCCGCTGCCGGATTTCAGCGTGACTGAAAACACCACCGCCACGCTGCCGGAGCGCATGCTGGCGCCGCCACGCCACGAGAACAGATAACCAACAACCGGAGGGGAACCACTTCAATGTTCTGCAATCAATGCGGTACCGACAACAAGGATGAGGCCAGATTCTGCCGCAACTGCGCAGCGCCGCTGGTCAAAGCCGCGCCGCCTGAACCGCAGCCGCCACCGCCTGCCGTGCCGTCACCGCCCGCTTACAGCTATCAGCCGGGACAGGCGGTGATGCCGCAGGAGCAGTCGTATCAGGGCTATCAGAGCGGCTATGCCGGATATAACCCGCCGATGCCGCAAAGCGCGAGCGGACGCGCGATTGCCGCCATGATTCTGAGCCTCGTTTCAATTGTCACCTGCGGCCCGCTGCTGAGTATCCCAGGGATGATTCTGGGCAAGATGGAAATGAACGCCATTCGTGACGGCCAGGCGCCTCAGGCCGGAGAGACATTTGCCAAAATCGGCTTTTATGTCGGCATCGCCATCACGGCGCTCTCGGCGCTGCTCATTGTCGTCTACGTGCTGATCATCATCGCCGCCATTGCCGGTGGCGGTGTTCATTAAGTCAGACTTTGCGCGCGTGGCATTCCAGACTTCCCGCACAGTTGAATCAGCCGGATTATCCGTGTCCGCCGGGGCGCGCAGCGATCAGGCAATATACCTGACGCTCGCGGCCCTTGCGGGCGCGGTGCTGACGATTGCCCGCTTTCTGCCGCCATCGCCGCGCGGAGTCGGCACGCACGAACGGCTTGGATTGCCGCCGTGCCTGTTTCTGAAACTGACCGGGCTGCCGTGTCCGAGTTGCGGCCTGACGACGAGTTTCGCGCACGCGGCGAAGCTGCATTTTTATGACGCGCTGATTGCGCAGCCGTTCGGCCTGCTGCTCTTTTTTCTGACCGTGCTGTTTGTGCCGCTGTCGCTGTGGCTCGCTTACCGGGGCATTCCCTGGCACCGCCTGACCGCAGCGCGCGCCGCCAAACCGCTGCTGTGGCTGTGTGCAGCGCTCTGGCTGACGGCCTGGATTTACAAACTTGCGGCCATGCACTGACCGCCGCAAATGCTGTCCAACTTCACCTGAACAACGGAGACAATATTCCATGAACCCGCTTCGAGTGCGGAGCCGCCTGCTGCTGCCTGCGCTGCTCCTGCTCACATCCTTCATCACTATGCCACGCACACAAGCCCAGGACGATGCACTCAAAACCCGCGCTGAACTGACCGGTGACGAAGAGACGACGCGCTACGCCGAAGTCATCAGCTTCATCAATGAACTTCAGCGCCGCACCGACAAGCTGCGCGTTGAATCATTCGGCAAAACCGAAGAAGGCCGCGAACTGCCGCTGATGATCTTTGCCGACCCGCCGCTGGCGCACCCCCGCGAAGCCCGCGCATCAGGCAAACCCGTCATCTTCGTGCAGGCCAACATTCATGCCGGCGAAGTCGAAGGCAAGGAGGCGATGCTGATGCTTGCGCGCCGCCTGGCGACGGGCGATCTCAAAACGCTGCTCGGCAATCTGATCATTCTGATCGCGCCGATTTACAACGCCGATGGCAACGAACGAATCAGCCTCAATAATCGCACGGCGCAGAACGGCCCCATCGGCGGCGTCGGCACGCGCGAAAACGCAAAGGGCATGGATCTCAACCGCGATTACATGAAACTGGAAACGCCCGAAGCGAACGCGCTCGTGCGCCTCTTCAATCGCTGGGATCCGCACCTGATTGTGGATCTGCATACGACGAACGGTTCGTATCACGGCTATCACCTGACCTATGCGCCGATGCTCAACCCCAATGCTGACGGGCGGCTGATCGCGTTTGAGCGCAACCGCATGCTGCCGGCCATCACGCGGGCGATGAAGGTCAATCACAAATTCAGGACGTATTACTACGGCAATTTTGCGACGAAGGAGCGCCTCAACCGCGAGTTCGACAACTTCGAGCTTCAGCGTTCGGGCCGCGCCGCACAGCCCGCCGACAAACCCGAAACGAAAATCTGGCGCACGTTCGATCACCGCCCGCGCTTCGGCAACAATTACGCCGGGCTGAGAAACCGGCTGACGATTCTTTCGGAAGCTTACAGCTATCTTGATTTCAAGGGCCGCATTGACGTGACCGCCGCCTTTGTCGAAGAGATTTTCAAATACTCCGCCGCGCACGCCGCCGAAATCGCCGCGCTCATCAATCGCGTTGACGCCGACACGATCAAAGTCGCCAGGCCTGCTCAGGCCGGAGTGAATTTTGAAATCCGCCCGCTGCCGAAGGAAGTGCCCATCCTGGTCGGCGCCGTCGAAAAGAAAAAGAATCCGCGTTCAGGCAAAGAGATGACGGCGATGATCGAAGACAAATTCACGCCGACGCTGATGCCTGATTACGGCGTCTTTGAAGCGACGAAGACCGCCGCGATGCCGCGCGCATACCTGCTGCGCAATGAGCCGGGGTTGCAGATCGTCATCAGCAAACTGCTCGCGCACGGCCTCGCGGTCGAGGAACTGACCGCACCGCTCAACGCCGAAGTCGAAAGCCTGGTGATTGACAAAGTGAAGCGCGAAGGCCGCAGCTTTCAGGGCCATCAGGCCGTGTCAATCGCGGGCAAAACGCGCCGCGAAACGATCACCTTTCCCGCCGGCACGATCATCATTCGCACCGCGCAGCCGCTGGCAAAGCTCGCCTTTTACCTGCTCGAAGCTGAAAGCGACGACGGTCTTGTAGCGTGGAATTTTCTGGATGAATATCTGGCGCAGGGGAAAACTTATCCGGTTTACAAGCTGCTGAGTGAAGTGAAAGCCGCGAGCCGGTTGAAGTGACAAGCCTGACCATCTTGCACCGGTCACTGATTGCCAGCAGGGTGATCAGTGACCGGTGAGCCAGGGCTATCCAAGGCCACGCGAGGCGAGCCACTGCAACAGACCGCAGCCTAAAATGATGATGATCGGGTTGAGCTTTGCGCGCAGCATCAGCAGGCAGGCGATGGTGGCTACTCCATAACCCCACGGATCTTCAGCCGACATCCCGGACCGCGCGAGACTGACCGCCGCCGCCGCCAGCATGCCGACCACTGCCGGGGCGACGCCGGACAAAAACGACTGCACCTGAACGTTGGTGCGAAAGCGATCCAGCGAAGCTCCGGCCACCACAGTCATCAGAAACGAAGGCAGAAAGGCGGCAATCGTGGCCGCCACCGCTCCGATCAGTCCTGCCACTTTATAGCCGATAAAAGTTGACGTAATCATCACCGGGCCAGGCGTGATCTGACCGAAGGCCATCCCGTCGGCAAAGGTCTGGTGCGACATCCACTGCTGCACATTCACGACATCATTTTCAATCTGCGGAATCATCACAAAGCCGCCGCCGAAAGTGACGGAACCCACACGCAGAAAAATAGTGATGAGCTGCCAGACGCTGATCATTTTGGCAAAAACCGGCAGCGCAAAGAGCAGCAGCAGCGGCAGGGCTACCGCCAGGGTGCGGGTCGAAGATTTCGACCGGCTGGTGGCCGCCGTTCTTTTCGGCGCGGCTTCGTCTTCAGCGGGAGCCGGTTTGTCGGCCTTGCTGTGTGGCGGCTCACCGTTCTCAACCGCCGGCAGGGACGTTTCAATGTCATAGAGCGCGCTCAGGTCATCAGCGGCTATCGCGCTGGCGGCGTGCTGTCGCGCCTGTTGTTTGGCCACTGCGGCGCGGGCGACCGACTGCCGCTGCTTGCGCACGCGCTGGCGCACCATCGCGCGGGCGCGAGTCTTCCACGAATGAATGAAGATGCCAATGATCCCGGCCAGCAGCACCACCTCAGCGACGCTGGTACTCGTAAAAATCAGCATAAAGCCGACGGCAACGCCCAGTTCCAGGTGCCACTGTTTTTTCATCGCCGTCTGCCCAAGCTTGATGGTCGTGGCGGCGATGATGCCCACGACGGCGGCGCTGAATCCCTGAAAGACACGCTGCGCATCGGGAAACTTCTGCAGGTGATCGTGCGCAATCGTGAGCGCCAGCATCATCAGAAACGACGGCAGAATAAAACACACGACGGCTGCCGCCGCGCCGCGCAGCCCGCCAAGTTTCAGGCCGATGTAAGTGACCGCGTTGGCCGCATTCGCTCCCGGCAGACTCTGCGCCAGCGAAACGGCATCAAGAAATTCATCATCCGAAAGCCAGGTGTTTTTCTGTACCACCAGTCGCCGGATTTGCGAGATGACCGCCATCCCTCCGCCAAAGCCGATGGCGCCGAGCTTGAGAAAAGGCAGGCAGACCGCGCGCCAGTTCATCCTCGTTTCCGGCAGCGTAAAAAAATCCGCTGCAACTTCGCGCACCTGATCGCGGATTTCGTTGAAGCTTTTCATCATGACCATCCCCTGCCTCAGCAGTAAAACATGAAACCAGCCGTCGGGCAAAACCCGGCTTCAGCCAGCCCCGGAGTCCGGCTCATTGTGCAGTCATTCGTTGTGGCCCGGCTGAGGACGGAGGTTTCAGTAATGTCTGCCGCCTGCCAGGACCGGCAGATGGGTGTAAACACCTGTCTCTTTCGGGTGTTTATACGCTGGTCGGGAGCGGCGCTCCCGTCTAAATTACACTTGCTCGTCGGCAACGGTATGAGCCGTGCTTGAAAAGCGGTTACCCGCACAGGATTGCGCAGTCGTTGTCAGGGGGATGTCGGTCTCCCTTTTTCAAATTACCAGAACCGGGCGTGACGCGGTTCCATTTCATCAGGGCCGGGTTCGGAGACGCTCGACGAATGATTCGGGGAGGCGCGTGCCTCCCCTTTCCATATTCGCCACGCGGATGGCGAAAGCGGCGAAAGAGAGGTTAAGCCATGAGGGAGCGCACAATTTATGTTACTGAGTTCGATCTGAAGCGTCTGAGCAGTCTGCTCAACGGCACACGGTTGTGGAATAAGAAAGACCGGGACTACCTGACCCGGCTCGAAGAGGAATTGGAGTGGGCGCAGATCGTCGCTCCGCAGGAGATTCCAGGCGATGTGGTGACGATGAATTCTCAGGTGCGAGTCAGAGATTTGAACTCGAACGATGAGATGGTCTTCACGCTGGTCTTTCCCGGCGAGGCCGATTACGAACACGGCAGGCTCTCAGTCCTCGCCCCTATTGGCACGGCCCTGCTCGGCTACCGGGCCGGAGAGACGGTCGAGTGGGATGTGCCGGGCGGTGTCAGGAGGTTGAAGATCGAGCAGGTCCTTTACCAGCCGGAGGCGGCAGGGGATTACCATTTGTGAATGGGACATCGGCATGAACTTATCCAAACTCTTCAGCTTCTGTTCCAGCGATCTGGGCGTAGACCTGGGCACGGCCAACACGCTCGTCTATTCGCGCGGGCGCGGGGTCGTGCTCAATGAGCCGTCGCTGGTGGCGCTCAACAAAAAGACGCACAGGATTGAAGCCGTTGGCAGGGAGGCCAGGGAGATGCTGGGCCGCACTCCCAGAGACCTGACGGTGATTGCGCCTTTACAGGAAGGCGTCATTGCCAATTTCGATCTGGCCGAAAAAATGCTCCGGCACTTTATCAGCCAGGCGCGGCGGGACCGGCGATTCCTGAATCCCAAAGTCGTCATCGGCGTGCCGGGCGAGGCCAATGCGGTCGAACGCCGCGCCGTTAAAGACGCGGCTTATCGCGCCGGGGCGCGTCAGGTCTCGATGGTGCGCGAGGCGGTGGCCGCCGCCATCGGCGCGGGCCTGCCGACCGATGAACCCCGCGCCAGCATGGTCGTTGACCTTGGGGGCGGGACGACGGACATTGCCGTCCTTTCGCTCTCAGGGATCGTTTATGCGCGCGAGGTCAGGGTCGCGGGCCGGAACCTCGACGAGGCAATCAAAGATTACGTCAAGCGCAGGCATAAGCTGCTGATCGGCAAGCTGACGGCAGAGCGAATCAAGATTGAGATCGGCTCGGCCCTGCCGCTGCAAACGCCGCTCTCGGCGGAGGTGCGTGGCCGGAGCATCACGGAAGGCTCGCCCAAATCAATTACCGTGACTGATGCAGAAGTGCGCGCGGCGCTGGCCGGTCCGCTGAGCGTGATTGCCCGCGCCATCCGGGACGCGCTCGCACGCATCCCGCCCGAATTGTCGAACGATCTGGTTGATCGCGGGATCATCATTACCGGCGGCACGGCGTTGCTGAGAAACCTGGATCGGCGTTTGATGGAAGAGACCGGTCTGCCGGTGACGGTGGACGCGAATGCGCTGTCATCGGTCGCGCTGGGCGTTGGCAGGCTGCTCGAAGACGCGCCGTTGTCAGATCGTTCGACGTGCGAGGCACTGTTGGAGTAGCTGCGGCCCAACCGTTATGATTCAGGGAGCAATTCCTGATAACTCAGACGAAATGGGAGGCAACGGTGAGCATCCGCGGGCGGTTACTGATCCTGGCAGTCGGCGCCGTGGTGCCGATGCTGCTGCTTGGCCTCGCGGCGCTGTGGAGCGTGTGGGGCGCCAAACAGCAGCAGCTCGATGAGGCCATGGAGCAGCAGGCCGAGCTGGCAGCGGTCGTCTTCGAGCGCTGGCTCGACACGCAGCAGCAGCCGCTGCTGACGGTGGCCGCCCTGGTTGACGGGCATTCTGCCGACGACGCAGCCCTGCGGAATTACCTGCGCTTTGTGACGGCTCCCCGCCCGCACTGGACTGATCTTCGTGTCGTCAACGCGAGCGGCAGGAGCGTGTTTTTATACCCGGCGAGCGCCGAAGGATTTCCGCCGCGGCTGATTGAGAATCTGCTGGCCGAAGTGCGGCGCAGGGGCCGGGCGGTCGAGACCGACTGGACACGTGGCGAAGGACAATACGTGCTGGCCATCGCGATGCCGCTGGCAGCAGGCGGGGCAGTGATCGCGCGGGTTGACGGGAAAGCCCTGCAGGAGCTGTTTCGTGATCTTCGCCTGCCTGAGCGCGCGCTGATTACCCTGCTCGATGCGCGGCGGCGCATTATCTATCGCAGCCAGTCGCCGACAACCTTCCTCGGCTTTGGCGTCAGCGGTTCAGCGCTGCTCACCGCGCTTGGCGACCACCGCACGGCGGTGACGGTCGTGCAGGGTCCGCTCGACGAGGTGGAGCGCGTTTACGGGGTGGCGCGGGTTGGGACGACCGATTACATCATGACGGTGGGCGTGCCGAGCGCAACCTTGTACGGCCCGGCGCGGCGACAACTGGCGCGCCTGGCGGGTTTCGGCCTGCTGGCGCTGCTCTGCGCCGTGACTGCGGCGTTGCTCATCTCGCGCGGCATCGCCCGACCGCTGGACCGCCTGAGCCTCGCGGCCCGCGCCTTCGGTGAAGGAAATCTGGCCGTGCGAGCGCCAGTCGAGGGAGCCTCCAGGCTGGCTCAGCTTGGGGCCGACTTTAATGCCATGGCCGAACGAATCAGGGAGCGAGAGGAACGGCTCAACGAACTGGACCGGCTCAAGTCGGAGTTCGTCAGCAACGCCTCGCACGAGTTGCGAACGCCATTGACGACGATCAAGGCGCTCACGCGCCTGCTGCTGCGCGGCGGGCTGGACGAGGCCAGACAGCGCGAGTATCTTGAAACGATTGCGGTGGAATGTGACCGGCAGATTGACCTCGTGCTCAATCTGCTGGATCTGTCGCGCATCGAGGCGGGCGCGTTTGAAATGAGCATCGGGCGTGTGGACACGGGCGAACTGCTGCTGGCCTGCCTGAAGTCGCAAAGCCGCGCCGCCGAATTCCGCCACCATCAACTGGTGATTGAGCAGACAGCGGGACTGCCCCCGATTCGCGCCAGTCAGAAGGCCCTGCGCCGGGTGGTCTCCAACCTGATCGAGAACGCCATCAAATACACGCCCGACGGCGGCCACATCACGCTGGCCGCACGCCGAACGGGCGATGAAGTCGAGATCAGCGTCACTGACAACGGGCGCGGCATTCCGCCGCAGGACATCCCGGTCCTCTTCGACAAGTTCCATCGTGGCCGCCCCGCGCCCGTCGCCGCCGATGGCGCGCTGGCCGCCGCGTTGCCGGAACTCGAAGAGGTGCCTGGCATCGGTCTCGGCCTGTATCTGGCGCGCAACGTCATCGAGCAGATGGGCGGACGCATCAGCGTCGAGAGCGAGGTCGGGCGCGGCAGCTCGTTTACCCTGCATCTGCCGGTGTGGGATGAGGCGGCAGAACCACAATCCACAAGCGAGGAGAACCACCATGGCCAGACGATTGCTCGTGGTTGATGACGATCCGGGTTTGCTGCGCGCGGTGGCGGAAACGCTTCGCGCCGAAGGCTACGAGGTGACGACGGCGCGCCGGGGCGCGGAAGCCCTCACGCGCATTGCCGAATCGCTGCCCGATCTGATCGTCAGCGACATTCGGATGCCCGGCATGGACGGCTACGAATTAGTCCGCAATCTGCGAGCCTCTGCGCGCACAAAGCTCATTCCGATTGTCTTCCTGACAGCCAAAGATGAAACCGCCGACCGCATCGCCGGGTTCCGCACGGGCGTGGACGCTTACCTGACGAAACCGTTCGAGCCGGACGAACTCCTCGCCGTCGTCGCCAACATCCTCAGACGGGTGGAAAGTATGCACGCCGAAATCGCGCGCCTCTTCAGTAAAACTGAAGCCGCCGTGCCGGAGCCTGTGCGCGACGAAGAACTGACGGACGCCGAGTGGCGCGTGGCCGAAGCCGTCGCGCGGGGACTGAGCAACAAAGAGATCGCCGCCGAATTCAACCTCAGCCTGCGAACCATCGAAGGTCACATCAGCCGCATCCTCGACAAGAAGAACTTCAGCAACCGCGTCGAAATCGCCCGCTACATTCTGGAACGCAGGCAGGTGTAAACACCCGTCTCCTTCAGGTATTCACACGCTTACCTGCCACGCCATTCTCACCTACTCTGACGACCTGGTGATCAACCTGTCTGACTGGAGGATGAGTGATGAAGAAAATGTGCCTGCCCTGTTATGGAACCGGCCAGATCAAGTGCCTGCGATGCGGCGGCAGCGGCGTCTGGTCCAACAGCAGCCTGCTCGACAAGGATTGCCTTAAATGCAAAGGAACGCGCCAGCAGCCCTGTCTGCTCTGCCGGGGAAGCGGCTTCATCGGCGGTGACGTGACGGCTGTTCGTGAAATATCTGTCCTGACCAAAGGAGCTGATTTATGTCATACCGGAAACTGCTGATCGTCAAAGAGCC
>CAYWDW010000144.1:0-9551 GCA_964457105.1 uncultured Heliobacteriaceae bacterium | reverse complement strand
GTAGAGCATCACCGAGCAGGGCGTGAAGTAGAAGGGCACGTAGTCCTCGAGCGCCCCACCTGGCGGTAGCGGCACGCACTTGGACGTCCGCTTGCCGATGATGTCCGGATTCCCGATTGCCACGAAGTCCGGATCTCTCGTCTTCGATGACGGGCAATGAAGGCCGTTACGCAGGATCCACGGGAGATTGTCGATATGGGTGATGCGGAAGATGTGGGCCTTCTCGGGCCCGAGGTCCAAACTCACCGCAGCGCCCCCCGTCCACCCTCGTCCCAGGGTCTGCATGCCACACGGTCCTCCGCGACGTCGCCCCGCTCGTCACGTATGCGATCAAGCGCCACGCAGTACGGGTTCTCCGAAGGCGCGGTGCATACGCAGCCGTTCCACTTGGAGTCGTGCCAGGGGACGCGCAGGGTCAGGTGGTGCATCAGCATGACCCCCAGACGAGCAGTCTCGAACGCAAAACAAACGAGAGGCTCCATCGGGCTCTCTCTGAGCCAGTGGTCCTCCCGTCTACTAGCGCCTCTATTGTAGCCGTTCCAGAACAGGCCAGCGCATTCAAGAGTGCGGGAGGCGTGAAGCTGCACTCAGAAGCACCGGCCCCATCGGCCAAGACGAAGGTATGCTCAGGTTGACGGAGCATCTGCAGCACCCCCTTCGTCGCCGAGATCCGGCCCCGCACCGGCCATGTCGATCGTTGAGTCAGAGGCGCCCCCTTCATCGCATGCAGTGCGCCCCGATTCCCAGCGCTCACACACGGCTTCAACGGGTGGCTCGCTCACGGATTCAGCCGTCCAATAGCCCCAGAATTTGGGATCCCTGCTACGAGGTAGCGGCTCCGCCTCGCGCATTCGAATCAAGGCAGGTGCCCGCACACACTCCCCGAGAACCAGAGCAGTCTGAGGTGCGAGCGCCGGAAGCTGGCCAAGCAGGTCGCCGTAGATCGCAGGCACGACTTCACGGAAGTAGCGAAGATCCTCAGGGTTCTGCAGACGGTGAACGATGAAGCTGCTGCACTGAGACAGCACCGTCTTGGATAGCTCGCTCGGTCTTTGCGACGCGACGACCAGACTCAGACCGAACTTTCGACCCTCTCTGGCAATCCGCTCGAAGACCGTGCGCGCTATCGGCTCAACGTCATCCGATTGCACATGCCGCCGCTGCGTGAACGGCGCGATGAAATCCCGGCGCTCGTCACGCACATGGTCGCGCGTTTTTCCGGGCAGGAACACAAAGAGGAAATCACGATCACTCCGCAGGCGCTCGATCTGCTGATGATTTATGACTGGCCGGGCAACGTGCGCCAACTGGCCAATGAAATTCAGCGCCTGATTGCGCTGACGCCATCGGGCGGCGAAATCACTGAAGATCACCTCTCACCGCTGATTCGTCGCAGCGTTTCGTCAGGCGACGGCAAATCAGCGCCGACCAGTTATTACTCCGGCGCGTTGACGAATAATCCGACGGGCGTTTCGATTGACTCGCTGCTTTCGCGCGAAGCTCTCGCGCGCCAGGCGGCGTCGGTTGTGCCCGCGGCTCAGACTGCGCCGACTTTTCAGCCGACTCCGGGGCAGAAGCTCGCTGAAGCCGTCAGCGAACTCGAAACGCGCATGCTCAAAGAATCAATCGCGCGCAATCGCGGCAACCTGCGCGCCGTCGCCAGAGAACTTGGCCTCTCGCCGCGCGGGCTTTATCTCAAGCTCGAACGTTACGACATCGAAGTAAAAAGGGAGTAGCGATCCGCTCACTACTCCCCGCAGAAATTCAGACTTGCAGTATCCCGCTCACTTCCGCTCTGACTTTGCGTATTCACTCCTGAGCAGATTCATCATCTCATCGCGCCGGTCATACAGCCGCCTGAGCGGGCGCGGCTCGCGTTTCGCCATCGCATAAGCCGTAATCAGCGGCAACGCCACCGTCGCATCAACATAACAAACCACTGTGCCCGGCAACTGATCGGGATCAATCTTGCCCCAACTGACTGCCTCAGACGGCGTCGCGCCGGAGTTGTGAACGACAATCCCGTTGGCGACAAAATTCCGGGTGCGCCTGACTGTCATATCGTAAACCGGAACGGTGATACCTGTTGGTTCGACGGAAATGACTTTGTGGTTGTCCGCATAGCGATCCCTGATCTCATCCCGCGTGATGCCATACATCCTGAGTCTGCGATCCAGTGTTCGCCAGTCCACCTGCAATAACTTACAGGCGCGGTAGATTCGCCCGCCGGATTGTGCCAGCGCTTCTCTGACCTGTGTCTCATCAAGTTCATGTTTGAAGCGCGGATTGTTTTCCAGCCTGACCTTTTCACAAAACTGCTCCTGCTCCTGGGCCGACAACCTTTCCCATCGCTGCGCCGATTGTTTGCCGGCTTCCTGCCGCCGTCGCTCCTGCTCAGTTTCCGGTAGTTCGCTGAACCAGTCACGCGCGCGCTGCCGCCGATATTCTCTGATTTCGAGTGGAGCATTCAGCACTTCAAGCCGTTTCAGGTTTTTGTATTCTTCAAGTTTTTCAGGAGTCAGACTGTCCCAGAATTTCCGCGAGATTCGTTGCGCCTCACCATTGCTCATTCTCTGACGGTGGAATTCAATGAAGCGTCGCCTTTCTTCTTCTGTTTTTCGCTGCCAGTCTTGTTTTCTGTGTTCTGAGACGTGCGTGCGGTAATGCTCTGCGGCGAGATTGCCAGGATGGTTGTTCAGGCGATTGCCATCAAGATGATGCGCCACCTCGTGGGCTTCCAGTTTCCGCCCCAGTTTGAACTCCAGCAGGTAACGATGCTCAGAGAGAGTCTTGCCAGTCCCCAGGCCGATCTGTCTGTATCCATGCACATTGTAAGAGGTATTGAATGCTCTCAGACTCTCTCCGGGCTTCAGGACTTTCAGCGGTTTGTAAGCGCCGTTGTAAAGCATCATCAGATGCTCAGGCGTGGCCAGAATTTCTCCTTCCTGATATTTCTCTTTTCTCGTTCCCGTATACCAGCCAAACCGCAGCCGCCACACTTCCTGCTCGCCTGTGCGCCAGACTTTTTCAACTTCTGAAAGAGTGATCTTCTGCTGTTCATGGTCATACGAGTAAACCTGGAATCCTGACTGCCCGACCAGCGATTCGATGGGGACGCCGTCAGGATACTTACTCAAATCCCTCGGCAGATCTATCAAAGTTCCCTGAGCGACACACAGCCCTCCGGTGTCAGGACGAGCGTCCGTCAGTTGCAAAAAGAAATCGTGACCTTTCTCTTCGATGCCGAGAACTTCCTGAATCTGCGGCTCGGTCTGCAACGCGAAATTTTTGGGACTGCCGCCGCCGCAAATAAAGATGGCCGATTTGCCGCCGCCGCGTTTGGCCGTCAGCACGATGGCGGCAGTTTCGTTCACATCCATTGAAGGATTGAGGCGCAGCTTCGCGCCCTGCAATTCCATCGCGGCGACGTTCATGCCAATCGAACTGTCGCCGGGCGATGAAGTATAAAGCGGCACGCCGCAGCGCCAGGCCGCCGCCAGCAGCGACTGATTCGTCAGGCCCAGCACGCGCTCGCGTTCGGCGACGTATTTGCCGCAAAGGTAATGAAACTCGGCGGTGGACATTTCGCGCTGAAACTCAGGGGCGCGCATCACCTCGCGGAAAAAAGCATCGGTCGAAAGCAGCACTTCGTAATCGAAGAAGATGTCATAAATGCGCACGACGCCTTCCTCGCGCAGCGTGACATCGCTTGTTTGCGCGTTGCCGCGATGCATCGCCAGGCCCAGACCGAAATGCGCATCGTGATAAAGATTCGCGCCCGTTGAAATAATCCAGTCCACAAAGCCCGCTTCCATCAGCGGAATGATGGCTGAGATGCCCAGGCCTGCGGGCGTCAGCGCGCCGGTCAGGGTCATCCCGACCGTCACGTCATCACCCAGCATGCGCTCAGCGAACAACTGCGCGCCTTCGCGCAAGCGGGCCGCGTTGTATGCCTGAAAGTTGCTTTCGATCAGTTCGACAACCGTTGTGCTTTTGCTGATCGGCTTTGGCGCAATGCGTTTGCCCTGAAGAAATCTGCTCTTGCTCATCCATCCATCCTTTGTTTTGAAGAGATAACTTCAATTCACCTGATGCCCAGTTCCTGCAAAACTTCAAACTCATCAGGCAAATTCCATAACCATTCAACGCGCAGCCAGAAACCAGCGATTATCTGCGAACGAAAGATGCCATCGGGTTCTGTACTGACCAGCCGATAATGCCCGTCATCACCCAGGCGATAAAATTCTGCCTGCTGTCGGATCGGATCAAGCAGCCAGTATTCGCGCACTCCGGCGGCTTCGTATTCAACGAATTTCTCGCCGCGATCCCGCCCGATGCTTTCCGGTGAGATGATTTCAACTGCCATATCCGCCGCGCCATCAAGATAATTATCGCGGATCAGGTTCATCCGGTCAGCCGTAACAAAGAGCAGGTCAGGCTCACGCCCGCGCCGCTGCGCGTCAAGCTTCATCGCAAATTCCGGCCCCATTACCCAGCCGAGATGATGTCTTCTGACCCAGATTCTCAGAATTGCTCCCAGCAACCAGAGAAGTTCTCCGTGTGATCCTGGTGCGGCAGCCATAGAAACACCCTCTTCCTCCGTTCCGGTCCGGCTGAATTTAGGCACAACCATTCCATCCACCCACTCATAACTGAACTCCTGCTTTACAGCCCAGTTGATGAACTCTTCAAATGTCATCTTCCGGGCCGCAGGCGCCGCAGTGTTTTTTTCGGCAATCCCTTCTTCAAGTGTTGCTGGCATCGCTGATACTCCTGTTGCTGATTCTGCGCCTCATCTTACCGCCGGTACTCTGACCGCGCCAGTGTGGTTTTTCCGTGGCAGGAAAAACTCAGCGCCATTTTGCGCCAGGACTGGCAAAAGCCGCTGGCCGTATGCTAGACTCCGCCCCTTTAGTTGAGTCGTGAAAAATCTCACTTTACTGACCGTGCAAGTCTTATCCAGCCCGGCAGCCAGTTCTGAAGTTTTGATCCAGTCTCTTTGAAGGAGTCAATTGAATGAGTACTGCAAGCAGCACTGCCAACGGCGTAGTGGGCAAGGTCGTCCAGGTCATCGGCCCGGTGGTTGACGTGGAATTTTCGGAAGGTTATCTGCCGCCGATTTACCAGGCGTTGCGCGTCACGAGCGAAGGCTTCGATGTGCCGCGCCCGATTGATGTCATTTGCGAAGTTCAGCAGCACCTCGGCGAAGGCCGTGTGCGCGCGGTTTCGATGCTGCCGACCGACGGCATGGTGCGCGGCATGGGCGCGCAGGACACTGGCGGTCAGATCAAGGTGCCGGTCGGCAATGGCACGCTGGGCCGCATCCTGAATGTCATCGGTGAACCGGTGGATGAACGCGGCCCTGTCACCGCGACCGCTTATTACCCGATTCACGCGCACGCGCCGAAACTCGATGAGCAGTCCACCGAACTGGAAATGCTCGTCACCGGCATCAAGGTGATTGACCTGATTCAGCCCTTCCTCAAAGGCGGCAAGATCGGGCTGTTTGGCGGCGCTGGCGTGGGCAAGACGGTCACGATCATGGAACTGATCAACAACGTCGCCAAGGCGCACGGCGGGTTTTCGGTCTTTGCCGGCGTTGGCGAGCGTACCCGCGAGGGTAACGACCTCTGGATGGAAATGCGCGAATCAGGCGTCATCAACGATGAAGACCTGAGCAAATCAAAAGTGGCGCTCGTTTACGGACAGATGACCGAACCGCCCGGAGCGCGGCTGCGCGTGGCGCTCTCAGGCCTCACGGTCGCTGAATACTTCCGCGATCAGGGCCAGGACGTGCTGCTGTTCGTGGACAACATCTTCCGCTTCACGCAGGCCGGTTCGGAAGTCTCGGCGCTGCTCGGACGCATGCCAAGCGCGGTGGGCTATCAGCCGAACCTGGCGACTGAAATGGGCGAATTGCAGGAACGCATCACTTCGACCAAAACCGGCTCGGTGACTTCAGTGCAGGCGATTTACGTCCCGGCGGACGATTTGACCGATCCGGCGCCGGCGACCGCGTTTGCGCACCTTGACGCGACGACCGTGCTTTCGCGGCAGATTGCTGAACTTGGAATTTATCCGGCGGTGGACCCGCTCGCTTCGACTTCGCGCATTCTGGACCCGCGCATCGTCGGCGATGAGCATTACAAATGCGCGCAGGATGTGAAGCGCGTGTTGCAGCGGTACAAAGACCTGCAGGACATCATCGCCATTCTCGGCATTGACGAACTGTCGGAAGAGGACAAGCTGACGGTGGCGCGCGCGCGCAAGATTCAGCGCTTCCTCTCGCAGCCGTTCTTTGTGGCCGCGCAGTTCACGGGCCTCGAAGGCCGCCTGGTCCCGATTGCCGAAACGATTCGCGGCTTCCGTGAAATCGTGGACGGCAAACACGACGACATTCCCGAACAGGCCTTTTACCTGAAAGGCTCGATTGACGAAGTCATCGAAGCGGCGAAGAAGATGTGATGAATGGAATTCGGAATTCGGAATTCGGAATTCGGTAGTAAAAGAAGCAATCCTGCCTCAGAATACCCGCCACCGAATTACGAATTCCGAATTCCGAATTCCCAATTATGGCTGACAAAATTCAACTCGAAGTAATCACTCCTGAAAAGGTGGCGCTGCGCGAAGTGGTGGATGAAGTCGTGGTGCCGGGCGTCGGCGGCGAATTCGGCATTCTGCCCGATCACACACCGCTGATTTCGCAGGTGCAAACCGGCGTGCTGACTTATCGCCTCGGCACTGACAAACGACAGATGCACGTGAGCGGCGGCTTCGTCGAAGTGCTGCCTGACCGGGTTTCAGTGCTGACCGACGTGGCCGAAAAGCCCGAAGAGATCAATGTCGAACGCGCCCAGCGTGCCCGCGAACGCGCCGAAAAACGCCTGGCCGCAAACAGCGACGACATTGACATCAACCGCGCTCAGCTCAAACTGCTCCGCGCCCAGACCCGCATTCAGCTTGGCGGCAGGTAATCCCGCGCTGCCGCTGACAACAATCTGAAACAGATTTTGAAGGCCGATGCTGAATCGGCCTTTTCTCTTCTGCCCGACAGGCGCACACTAACCCGGCACAAGCTGAATCATCTGCCCCGGATCATCAGCCAATCCTCTGATCCGGGCTGTTTCCTGACGCCTTGTTTCGGAGCCTGCACATGCGTTCACTGTTCCGCAATCGGTATTTCAGAAAAATTGCCGAATTTGCCTCAGCACGACGACAGAAAGAATTTCAGGAACCCTGACCCGCTTTCCAGCGTCTGTTTCTGCGCCTCGCATCAGAAAGGTCATCCGCTATGCACTCGTTATTCCGCAATCCACTGCTGCAACTGCTGCGTCGGCTGTGGTGGCTGCCGATGGCTGGCCTGGCAGTGGCCTGGAGCTGCGGAGAAAAATATGCCTGGCTGACGGTGCAACTGATCGGCGCGGCGCTCGCCTTTGTCAGCGGGCTGATCGTGGCGGCGCTCGCGCACGGAGCCTGGGCCAGGCTTGTCACGTCCCTGCGCCATTATTTTGCGCGGCATCGTTTTCTGTGTCCGGGCTGTCTGCATTTCGGCGGATTTCGCTTTGCCTGCAGCGCGTGCGGGCAGGCGGTCGAAAGCTTCATGGCGCTGACGGGCGGGGCTTACTTCAGCGCCTGTGCGTCCTGCCACGCCGACTTGTCCGGGAAAACCGCGCAGGTCAGGGCATGCTGTGAACACTGCCTGACTGGTCACGATCTGACTTTGCATCAGCGCCGCGTGCAGATCATCGTGACGCTGTGCCCCGCCGATTTTGAATCGTGCTGCCGGATTGCGGGCGCGGCCCTGACGCCTGCTCGCAGCTTTGAGGTCTTCAGCCACACAGGCCGCGACCTGCGCCCGCACTATTTGCCGAAACCAGGGCCGACAGCTTTTACCAGTTTTGATGACGGCGAATGCCTGCGGTACGTGCTGCACTTCGATCCTGAAGCGGGCCTGGCAGCCACTGACCTGCCGAATCACGCGCTGCGTCAGGTTGAAGTGATCTGGATTGATGCGGCGGCGTCTGATCCGCTGCGGCTGGGCCGAATCACTGACGCATTCATCCGGCAGTCAGGCCTGTCAGAATCGCAACGCCGGAAGCTTACGGTCTTCGTTCGCCAGCAGTCACCTGAAGCGGCCATCAGAAACAAACTGGCGGCCTCGTTCGGTGAGGTCCGCTGCGGGTGCGAACCGGAAACACTGCTCAGGCCGACTGCAACCGTGGATGATGATTATTCAGCGAACCGATCAAGGCGATTATTTCAAACGCAAAGAGACAAAGAACACAAAGCCGGAACAGGCTGATTGATGCGGCCTTTGCTGCTTTGCGTCTTTGCGTTTGAAATGGCTTTTCTGTCGCACACTTTCAGAGGAACGATGCCGATGATGATCACGCTGATTCTTTCGACGATGCTCGGCGCAGCAACCAGCTATCCGCTGCTGAAGCGCTGGTCACAGGCTGAGACTGAAAGACGGCAGGCGGCTGAACGCCCTCTGCAGGCGCTGGCTTATCCTTTCGCGGCAGCGGCGCTGGTGCTGCCGTTTTTCAATTATCCGCTGCCGCACGCCCTGCTGATCGCCGTCACGGCCCTCGGCGCAGCCTGGTCGCCGCTGCTGGCGCTGCTCGTGGTGACCGGGGTCTTTTTGTGGTGGTCGGAATTATGGATTCTGCTCACAGCCGTGCCGCTGCTGCTCTCACCGCTGCTGCTGTTGATGCTGCTGCTGCGCATCTTCAGAGATGCGATCAAAGCAGTATTCGGGGCAATCTGGGAATACATTGAAACATTCGATCAAAGGAGCGTGTCACTGCTGCGGGTGGCGATCTTTGCGTCGCTCTGGATTCTGGCTTCTGAGACGTTGCTGCTCAGTGCCGGTAACGGAATGTTTCCAGCCACTGATTCTGACTTGTGCGCGTGGCTCGGTGGTGAGCGGGCGGTGCCGGTTCTGATGCGCGCTTTATCGAGCGACGACTGGGAGCTTGAGCAGAGCGCCAGAGAAAATCTGGCCGACCTCGGCCCTGCGGCGCTGAAGTCTTTGACCGACGCGCTGGACGACAGCCGCGCGGAAGTTCGCGCCAGAGCCGCCGCCGCGCTGGTTCTGCGCAAGGATTCAGAAGGCCTGGTCAGATCAGGCAAACTGTCAGTTCCGCTGCTTGTTAGTCTGCTCAGGCATCAGGATTACAGGGTCAGAGAAAAGGCCACTGAAAAGCTGGTATTGTCGGATATGGAGGGATGTTTCCAGATTGAAGATGTGTGGGGTCAGAGACAAGGCCGCTGAAAAGCTGGTCTTGTCAGGGCGTCCGGCAGTTCCGATGCTGATTGCTGAACTTGGGCGTAAGGATAATGATGGTGCTGCTGATCATTTGCAGGTCAACACGCTGCGCCAGCTCTGCGATATTTCAGATGCGCCTGCCCTGCTTGAAGCGGCAAAGTCAGAAAATTACAGATCGTGGATCAGATTAAGCAGCCTGCTGGCTTCATTCGGCGAGCCTGCAATTCCGGCGCTGATTCAGGCGCTTGACCATCCAAACGAAAACATCAGATGGACTGCCGGA
>CAYWDW010000143.1:364-9554 GCA_964457105.1 uncultured Heliobacteriaceae bacterium | reverse complement strand
AGGTAAAAAAGGACTGATTGCCGGGGTCGCCAACAAACACAGCATCGCCTGGGCCATTGCACAGTCAGCCGCACGCGAAGGCGCGCAGATCGCTTTCAATTACCAGAATGAACGGCTGCGCGATAACGTTGAGGAACTGGCCAGCCAGCTTGCCGGATCAAAAATCTATCCCTGCGATGTCACTGTGGACGACGAAATCACCGCGCTGGTGCAGGGCCTTGAAGCTGATTTCGAACAGCTTGATTTTCTGGTGCATTCGCTGGCTTATGCGCCGGCTGAGGCGCTCAGGGGTGAATTCATCAACACCAGCCGTCAGGATTTCGCCACGGCGCTCGACATCAGCGCCTATTCGCTGGTGGCGCTGGCGCGCGCGGCCCTGCCGCTGCTGCAGCGCAGCGGCAACGGCGGTTCGATCATCACGCTGAGTTATCTCGGCGCTGAACGCGTCGTGCCGGGTTACAATGTGATGGGCGTCGCCAAGGCCGCGCTTGAAGCAACGATGCGTTACCTCGCCAGTGATCTTGGCCCGCACAACATTCGCGTCAATGCCATCTCAGCCGGGCCGATTCGCACGCTCGCCGCGCGCGGAGTTTCAGGCATCACGAAAATGGTTGAGAAGCATCGTGAACTGGCGCCGCTGCGACGCGCCACCGAACAGGCCGAAGTGGGCGACACGGCGCTCTTTCTGCTCAGCGCGCTCGGACGCGGCATCACCGGCGAAGTGATTTATGTGGATGGCGGCTACCACATTCTCGGCACGATTGCGCCCGTTGGTTAAGTATCCTGATGGTTGTCGGCGCCTGGTGCGCGCAGCCGAATCAGGCAACCGGCCACCGGGCACCGACAACTAACCACCGGCTTATGTCTGACAGTCCCACGCCTCCGGTTTTTTACGATCCCCAGCAGCAGCGCTGGCGGCGGTTCAAGCGCATCTCGCAGATCATTGGCGCAGTGCTTTCGATTATTTTCGGCGTGCTGATTGTCAGCGTGCTGTTCAATCCGGTGCTGCCTGTGCTTGGCCTGCCTGCGGCCAGGGCGCTGCCGCAATCGCATCACCTCGCGCCGCCGCAACCCAGGCGCTTTCCGACCACGCGCCCCGAACGCGGCTATCAGCAAAGCAAACGCCGCCTGAGCGATTACCTGGCCGGGAAAAAGCGCGCCGTCGCCAGCACGCCGCCCGCGCCCGCCACGCCCGTTCCGCACGGCAAAACCGAAGCCATCGGGTTCTATGTCAACTGGGATGACACCAGTTTCACTTCGCTTAAGCAGAACGCCGGTCAGCTCGACAAACTGATTCCCGAATGGCTGCACCTGACGGCGGCTGACGGCACGATCAGCGTTGATGATCCTGACAAAACCGAGCAGGCGCTGGCCTGGCTTCGCGAACATCGCCCGGACCTGCGAATCGTGCCGCTCGTCAACAACTTCCGCTCTGAAACGATGGAGTGGGAGCGCGACAAGCTCGCCACGATGCTGGCCGACCCGACGGCGCGCAGCCGCGCCATTCAGCAGTTGCTCACCTTCGTCCGCGCTCACAACTTTGCCGGCATCAGCATTGATTTTGAAAACGTCCCGCCGACGAGCCAGGCCGATCTCAAAAAATTTCAGCAGGAACTCTGGAATCAGTTTCACCCGCTCGGCCTCGAAGTCTCGCAGTCAGTCCCGCTCGCTGATTCGTCATTCGATTATCGCGGCCTCGCGCAGATGAACGATTACCTGATTCTGATGGCTTATGACGAACACGAAAGCAGCAGCGACGCCGGGCCGGTCGCGGCGCAAAGCTGGTATGCCGACGCGCTGAAAAAACGTTTTGCCGAACTGCCGGCTGACAAGTATGTGATTGCGGTTGGCAATTACGGTTACGACTGGACCGAGAAAACGAAACCGGCGACTGAAATCTCGTTTCAGGAAGCGCTGACCATCGCGCAGGACAGCACCGACCCGCAAACTCGGAATGAAAAACTGATCACGCTTGATGCCGCCTCGCTCAATCCGACTTTCAGTTACGAGGATGAAAAGGACGCCGTGCATCACGTCTGGTTTCTCAATGCGGTGACGACCTTCAATCAGATGGTTGAAGGCAATCGTTACAGCCCGCGCGGTTATGCGCTGTGGCGGCTCGGTTCTGAAGATCCATCGGTCTGGTCGGTCTTTGAGCGCCGGTCATCGCTTGACAGCGCCGCCGCCGATGCGGTCAGAACGCTGCATTATGGTTACGACATTGATTACGAAGGCGAGGGCGAAGTGCTGCACGTCAAGGCCACGCCGCACGATGGCCGACGGGCCATCACCTTCGATCAGCAGACCGGACTGATTAATTCTGAATCACTGACCGAAAGCGATTTTCCTTCGCCTTATGTGATTGAACGGCGCGGCGCAGCCAGCAAAAAGAAGATTGCGCTGACCTTTGATGACGGGCCTGATGCGCGCTTTACGCCGCAGGTGCTCGATGTGCTGAAGCAGTATCACGTGCCCGCGACATTTTTCATCGTCGGCCTCAACGGCGATCTCAACCCTGACCTGCTCAAACGAATTGACCGCGAAGGTCACGAAATCGGCAACCATACGTTCACGCATCCGAACGCCAGCGTCATCAGCGAGCAGCAGCTCAGGCTGGAACTCAACGTGACCGAGCGGCTGCTGGAAAGCAGCATCGGGCGGCGGACGCTGCTCTTTCGCCCGCCATACGCCGAAGACGCAGAACCCGAAACGCCCGACCAGGTCAAACCGCTGCTGTTTACGAGCGACAAGGGTTATTACACCATCGGCATGCAGATTGATCCGAACGACTGGCGCACGCCGGGCGTGGAGCAGATCATCAAAGCCACGATTGACGGCGCAGTGAACGGCGAAGGCAATGTCGTGCTGCTGCACGACAGCGGCGGCGACCGTTCACAAACCGTGCGCGCCCTGCCGCAAATCATCGAAGGATTGCGCGCGCGCGGCTTTGAACTCGTCACCGTCTCAGACCTGATGGGTCTGTCGCGCGATGCCGTAATGCCGCCGATTCCGCGTGACGAACGCTTCAGCGCGAAGGTCAATGACGCCGGTTTTCTGCTCATCAACTGGATCAGCGCGACGATCAATTATCTCTTTCTCGCCGGCATTATGCTGGGGCTGATGCGCCTGCTGTTTATCGGAGTGCTGGCCATCAGCGAATGGTGGATGAGCCGTCACACGACCTGGCCAACCGATTATCGGCCAAAGGTCAGCGTCATCGTTCCGGCCTGGAATGAAGAGAAGGTCATCAATAAGACGATTCAGTCGCTGCTTGAATCCGATTACCCGAACTTTGACATCATCGTGGTTGATGACGGTTCGCAGGACCAGACTTATCAGCGCGTGCTTGATGTCTCTGGTCAGCACCCGCAGGTGCGCGCCTTCACGAAACCGAACGGCGGCAAGGCGGCGGCGCTCAATTACGGCATCAGCCGGACTGAGGCTGAAATCGTGATCGGACTGGATGCCGACACAATCTTTCGCCCCGACGCGATCAGCAAACTGGTGCGCCATTTTGCCGACCAGAAAACCGGCGCAGTCGCGGGCAATGCGAAAGTCGGCAATCGCCTGAACCTGCTGACGCGATGGCAGGCGCTTGAATACATCACGAGTCAGAATCTTGACCGGCGCGCCTTCGAGGTTCTCAACTGCATCACGGTCGTGCCGGGCGCAATCGGCGCGTGGCGGCGTGACCTGGTCGAACGCGCGGGCGGCTTCACCAGTGAAACGCTGGCCGAAGACGCTGACCTGACGCTGGCCATCAGGCGCATGGGTTATGACATCGCTTATGAAGACGAAGCCATTGCGCTGACTGAAGCGCCCGACACGGTGCGCGGCTTCGTCAGGCAACGCTATCGCTGGATGTTCGGCACGCTGCAGGCGGCGTGGAAACATCTCGACACACTCTTTCGCCCGAAATACGGCGCGCTCGGTTCGTTTGCGATTCCGAATGTGCTGGTCTTTCAGATCTTCTTTCCGCTGATTTCGCCGGTGATGGATCTGCTGATGCTGTGGTCGTTCAGTTCGACGCTGTGGCAGCGTTATCAGCATCCGAACGAATATTCGACGGACGGCCTGAAGCGCGTGCTGTTCTATTACGCGCTCTTTCTGCTCGTGGATTTGCTGGCGGCGCTGGTGGCCTTTCTGCTCGAAAAGAAAGAAGACTGGCGGCTGCTGGGATGGCTGCTCCTGCAGCGCTTCTTTTACCGGCAACTGATGTATTACGTGGCGATCAAATCAACGCTGGCGGCGCTGCGTGGTTCAATGGTCGGCTGGGGCAGGCTGGAGAGAAAAGCGACCGTGCGCGGCAGCGGCTGAGTCAGTCAGCGAGCAGCCGTTGCAGGTACTCGCGCAGTTTCACTTCAGTAATCACGTCACCCGCCTTTCCATCCCTGGTGACATACCATTCGCTCTGACCTGCGCCTGCTGATTTCAGCAGCAGATCATCCAGCAGCAGCGCGTCAAGCGTCGGATTCGGGCTGAGGCTGACGCGCCCGCGCGCCAGGCCCTGGCCGGAAATAAAACCGTGCTGTGGCAGGCGCGGCCAGCCGATTTCAACGAGCAGCGTATTCATGCGGTAGCGCGCCGCCATCGCTTCACCGACCATCGTGGCCGTGCCCGCCCTGAACTCGCGCGGCTGCGTGCCGGTCTGAATCATCATCTGTCCGGGCTGCGCGCTGAAATGGCGATTGGCTTCGGCAATCAGCCGGCCAAGCGTTTCAAACAACCACTGCTTCGCGCGGTCGCGCAACTGATCGTTCGCTTCCTTCAGTTTCAGATAATCAGCAGCGTAATCGGGTGGTTGCATAAGAGAAGCGCCAGTCCGGGATTTGAGATTTGAACTTGCGAGGTCAGATTTCGCGGCGGTTGGCGAGCGCCTTGTGCATCGTCACTTCGTCGGCGTATTCGAGGTCACTGCCAACGGGCAGGCCCATCGCAATGCGCGTGACCTTGACGCCGAGCGGCTTGAGCAGGCGGCTCAGGTAATTCGCCGTCGCTTCGCCTTCGGTGTTGGGATTGGTTGCCAGAATGATTTCCCTGACCTCCGGTTCATCGTCAGCGCCGGGGCGCAGGCGTTCGAGCAGACTTTTGATCTTCAGTTCTTCTGGCCCGATGCCGCGAATCGGTGAAAGCGCGCCGTGCAGGACGTGATAGAGGCCGTGATATTCGCGGGTCTTTTCAATCGCCACCAGGTTGTACGGTTCTTCGATCACGCAGATGACGGAGCGATCACGATTGGCACCTGAGCAGTAGCGGCAGGGGTCAGTGTCGGTCAGGTTATTGCAGACTGAACAGAAAGTGATCTTTTCCTTGACCTCGCGGATGGCTTCAACCAGGCGGTCGGCTTCTTCCGGCGTGGCTTTGAGCAGATGAAAGGCGAGGCGCTGCGCCGACTTGTGACCAATGCCGGGGAGCCGCTTGAATTCATCAATCAGTTTCGTGACAGGTTCGGCGTAATCGAGCATGAGAAAATTTCAGAATGCAGATTGAGGGCTACAGGCTAATTCAATCCGCAATCTGCAATCCGCAATCTGCAATCTGCAATTACTTACATCAGTCCGGGAATTTTCATGCCGCCGAGCGTGCCGCCGATTTTGTTCTGCATGGCTTCGTCCACCTTGCGCCCGCATTCGTTGACGGCAGCCACGATCAGATCCTGCAGCATCTCGACATCGCCGGCGGCTTCCTGATCAATTTTGATGGCGACGAGTTCTTTGTTGCCGGTCATTTCGACTTTGACGATGCCGCCGCCGGCGGTGGCATCAACGCGCAGGTCTTCCATTTCCTTCGCCATCTTCTCCTGCATCTTCTGCGCTTCCTTCAGCATCTTCTGAATGTCCATCCCGCCTGGAAACTTCATAGCCTGAAACCCTCCGTTTGAGTAATAGTCCACCAAAAATCCGGTCACGCGCCGCGACCATAATGTCAGGGGCTGACCGGAAGCATATACCATTTCAAATGTCTGAGAAAGCCGGATTCTCAGGCGCGTTTGCGCACCCTGCCAGTCAGCGCGAAAGGAACTGGCAGGGTCTTTTAGATCGGGTTGCAATTGCGTATACGGATCAGTACCGGGAGCGGTAGCGACCGGGTTCCGGCAGCCGACCCGCTGCGTCAGGACCCGGTCGCTACCGCTCCCGGTACTGATCCACAGCCGATTCCGTACACACCATCGCAAACCGATCTACGGTGTTGCTTTCGGCAAAGCGAAGGCCACATAGCTGCCGCCTGAAGGCGCGCCGGATTTGCCGCCGCCTGCCGCAATGACAATAAACTGTCGCCCGTTCACTTCGTACATGGCCGGAGTCGCGTTGCCCGCTGCGGGCAGCGTTGTTTCCCACAACAGTTTGCCGGTCAGCTTGTCGAAGGCGCGGAATTTTTTATCGAAGTTCGTGGCGCCGATAAAAAACAGGCCGCTCGCGGTGACGATGCCACCGCCGTAATTTTCGCTGCCGGTCCGGTTCATGCCCGTGGCGGCAAGTTCAGGAAATTCACCGAACGGAATCTGCCACACAATCCGGCCCCGATTCAGATCAATTGCACTCAGTGTGCCCCAGGGCGGCGCGATGGCCGGATAACCGTCCGGGTCGAGAAATTTGTTGTAGCCATCAATCGTGTATTTCAGCTCCATCGGCGACGGCGCGGCGCGATGATCGTCGGCAGCGCTGAGGTCCTCGCCGGTCATAAGGTATCGAGTGAGCACCTGAATTGCCGCGCCGCCGAGTGATGAATAGCCCGGCATCCGGCCCTGCCCGGTGCGAATGATGTCGCTGATTTCGGCTTCGCCGTATTTTTTGCCGATGCCGATGAGCGAAGGAAATTCCGGCGGCGTGCCGCGCAGGTCACGGCGATGACAGCCTGCGCAGTTGGCTTCGTACAAACTTCTGCCGCCCGGCCCGGTCTGCGGCTGTGATTTCTCAACCAGGCGCAGAATCCAGGCCATCTCGTTCGAGTTGACATAAAGCAGCCCGGTTTCAGGATCGAAGGCCGCACCGCCCCATTCGCCGCCGCCATCAAAGCCGGGAAAGATGATCGTCCCGGCCCTGCCCGGCGGGTCGAACTGCCCCCGGCTGCTGAAATGGCGAAAGCGTTCGAGTACGGCCCGGTGCGCTTCAGGCGTGCGGCGGGTGAGCAATTCTTCAGTCAGTCGCTGCCGGGCAAAAGGCGGCGGCGATGACGGCAGCCATTGCGTGTCAGCCAGCAGTTCGCCGTCAACGCTGTCAGTCGGGACCGGGCGGGATTCAAGCGGGAAAAGCGGCTTGCCAGTGGCGCGCTCGAAGACGAAGACGTGACCTGATTTCGTGATCTGCGCGACGGCATCAATCGTTCGGCCCTGGCGTTTGACGGTGACGAGTGCGGGCGCGGATGGGAAATCACGATCCCACACATCGTGCTTCACAGCCTGGAAATGCCAGACGCGCTGCCCCGTCCTCGCGTCAAGACAAAGCAGCGTGTTGGCAAACAGATTGTCGCCGTGTCGGTTCGCCCCGTAAAAATCGAACGCCGCAGAACCAGTCGGCACAAAGACCAGCCCGCGCTTTTCATCCAGCGCCATCCCGGCCCAGTTGTTTGCGCCGCCCGTGTATTTGTAAGCCTCCTTCGGCCAGGTGTCATAACCGAACTCGCCCGGCTGCGGAATCGTGCGAAACGTCCAGCGCAATTTGCCCGTGCGCACATCGTAAGCGCGAATGTGACCCGGCGCTGACGGCAGCGCCTCGCTGACCAGGCTGCCGACAATCAGCAGATCCTCAAAGATCACGCCCGGCGTGGTCAGCGTAATCGTCACGCCCTGCGGATCGCGGCCCAGACCCTCGCGCAAATCTATGCGGCCCGCTTCACCAAACTCTTTCACCGGCTGTCCGGTCGCGGCATCGAGCGCATAAAGCCACTGCCGGAAGCCGAAAAAGATGCGCCGGTCAGGACCTGACTGCCAGTAATTGACGCCGCGATTGCGCATCTTGCCCGGTGCCTTCCTGCCCTCGTGCGGGTCAAAGCTCCATTTCAACCTGCCCGTTGCCGCATCAAGCGCAATCACGCGCACGCGGGGCGTCGTGGCATACAGCACACCGTCCGCGATGACCGGATTGCACTGCATCTCAGAACCACTGAAAGCATCGCCAGTGTCATAAGTCCACGCCACCTGGAGCCGACCGACATTGTCGCGCGTAATTTGTCGCAGCGCGGAATAGTGAATGTTTTCAGGCCCGCCGCCAAACATCCGCCATTCGCGGTCACGACTGACAGCGGCTTGCTGCGCGACGGAATCGCGTCCGAGCCACGCGAGCGACAGCAGCAGGGTAAACAGAATGGCGGTTTTCAATGTCTGTTTATGTTTTGGGCAGTTCACGCACATCGGTTACTTCACCGCGAAACTTTTCAATCAGCAGGCGCACGGCGGGATTATTCATGGCTTCTTCGCGCAGGCGGGCTTTGGTCTGAGCAGCTTCGTCAACACGCGCACTGCCCTGACCGCTGATGACAACTTCAATCTGCAGCGGCTGGCCGAACAGGCGCTGCCCGATCTCCTTAAAGATGGCGCTGCTGTCACGCAGCCGCTTTGCAAACGGATTATCGGCTGGCATCGTGACAATCAGCCTGCCGTTGTCATAGCGGCTTTGCGCATCCTCAAGCGCCGTGACCAGCGCGTGACGGTTGAGGCGTTCAAGTTCGGCGCAGATCGCCTGTGCCTCGCGGCCTTGTTCAACTGCCATCCTGCCGGGCGCAGGCTGTGCGGCTCCGGCGGAACCGCTGCTGACAGCGGGGCGGCGCGCCGGAGCGTAATCATCAGCTTCAGGCCGGCTTAACGATGGCTGGCCGTTGAAGCTGTCACTGAAGCCGGGTGGTTCTTCAAGCGTCATCGGCGGGAAGTCCGGTTCAGCCGCTGATGATTTTGCAGGCGGCGTTTCCTTCAACTGCCTTTCAGCCGCGCCGGAGGCCGTTGAAGAACTCTTTGGCGGATTACTCTGTGCGCGTGCAGGCGGCAGTGGCGTCGGCGCAGCCAGCGGACTTGCGCTGCCGCCTGAGCCTCCGGCCAACCCTGTAGCCAGTACGTCAAGCCGCGCAATCAGTTCGTCCAGCGAGCGCAGCCGGGCCGCGTGCGTCAGTCTGATCAGACCGATTTCAAGCTGAAAGCGCGGCTGCGGCGAATCCTTGATCTCTTTTTCAGTCGCGGCCAGCAGGTGAAAGAATCGCA